>JBLIMQ010000071.1:0-23355 GCA_047638775.1 Flavobacteriales bacterium | reverse complement strand
AAGTGTTAAGAGATTAAACTGCCTTTCATCGGTATGCCAAGGTAGCGAAACTTCCTGAGCCCAACAAACAGTTGTCCACTATGGCGCAGCTACTTGCACATACTGTAATAAGGTCAGTAATAAAGTAAATATTGTTCTTGATCGTAATAGTGAACAGTCAATGTAGTTGTATGCTGTTCGAGTAAGTAGCAATTAATTTATTCAAGAGCGCTTTAAAGACTGGAGCGCCGGTAGGTTTATCGTGTTGAAAAAATAATAGTTCGCAATGATGAAAAGTGGTTGATAATGGCGTGGGAATTGAAAGCAAGGCTAATTTTTTTCTGTTTTTGCTTAATCAAACCTGAAGAATATGGTGTTGGTTTGATTTTGTGTCAATGAATTCTCTGTAAGTACAATGGTTCAAGTACAGTGGTTCAAGTACAATGGTTCAAGTACAGTGGAAAATAGAACCGAGGGAGCAACTTAGTCAGCATTGTCCTATATAGAACCCTATAGTTCTAAGTTTAAGTGGTGGAGTTAAGAGGGGGGAGGAGGTGTTTTTTTTCGTTAATCCTCTCGCTCTCCGATTTATACTCTAAACTTATTAAGGTTCAGGCCAGTGAGCGCCAAAGCCGTCGCATTCGAATATAAAACCCTTATCAAGATGCAACGTATGGTTGTTTAAATAGAGTGTTTATTGGTATTCCCTGTGCAATATTTATAACGTACCGCTTCCTTTCATTAGATGGAAAATGACTGTCTCGAAATAAATTGAAACGTTCAGGCTCTGAGTTGTTTTCTCTTATAAGCTAGAAATAGATTCATCCATCCAAGTTAAGCGATCCGAAACCCAGTTGCGCAAATACGTAAGCTCGTGCTCGTGGGTAGTTCCTACAAAGGAATTTGGCCATACATATTGGCCCAGTACAGGCCAACGATTAAAGTTTTCTTGTACAGCTCCATGTAAATTTAAGAAATCGGCTTTAGTATTAATGCTTGCTAGAACAGAAGTATTTGAAAGACCTGACGCTCGTAAGTCAGTCCAGCGAAGCTTTAGTCGTGCTACAAAGTCTTCGTCTTCGAGCAGGCGTGTCCACCAAAATGGAATTCCGAACGGCCCGCCTTCGCAGCGTGACTCCCCTGTATGAACCCAAATATCTGTGCGCCAACCCTCGCAATAGTCTGCATTTCCGAATGCAAGGTTGTAGTCCCAAGGGGGGCCCATAGATAATTTTTCGTTTTTATCCTTCACAAGAAACGTACTCAGCCGAAATCCATCTACATTGCCCGACAACTCGGCCGCTAAAAAATAATTTACAAATGTGTCAACATTAATGTAATTTTTATAACCAAGAATGTCGTCTAAAAAATCATCCCCCGACAGTGCATTCTCAAAGTTGTGAATATAGTTTTCAATATACGTTTTTTGCTCGATCGTTATATTTGATGGTTTCGGGTAGTGATAGATAAAATGTACTTCACTAGCGTTAACTTTAGTGCCGTGTTCCGAAGAGAAACTCATATCATCAGTAAACAGAGCGAAAGCACCAGGGTCGTCTTCGTGTTCCCCATTCGTTTTGTCGAGTTTTATGATGTAGCCACCCGTAAGATCTTCACCTTCGTTTTCATCATCTTTTAGTTTGTTTATGTCAACTCGGTTCGAATCGCGTTTGATTTTTTCTAGGAGTAAATATACTCCGTGATAATTGTCCTCTAGGTAAACATCAACGAACTTCCATGGAGAAGAATAACCGCTAAACTCCTTAGCGAAATCAAACATTAATGCATTACGAATTAAAGATTTATCTCCATACGGACCATGTAAAACCCAATCTTCTTCTTCGAGGAATCCTAGTAGTTCAACGTCTAATCCCTCGCCTAAACTGTCTCTAGTTTCAATGCCTAATCCCTTTTTATCGTAAAAGAATTGTGAGCTCGAACCTCTGTACTCGACACCTATGTGACCTTCGTAATTAATGCTGGCGACACCATCTGCATCGTATTCAGAGGCCCGCATCATCGCTGTAACTTTTGGTTCATCTTGAATCGGAGCCTCTAAATCGAATATCTCAACTCTGGGCAGTTTGAGAGTGTTGGACGAAGAGAAGGTTGGGGAGGGTGATGGCGAGGGTGATGGCGAGGGTGATGGCGTGGAGTTGGCTGCATTGTTATTACCGCCGCAAGCATTTATTATCGCTGCAATTATTACAATGAGTAATGTGCGCATTACATTCATGAATCTATCCTGCTGGAATTATTATCAATTTGACGCATTGCTATGCGGCTATATTTGGAACATTCATTTAGTTCGGTAACGTGTATTAGGTTTAATATGTAAAAGTCCCACAATATTGTGGGGGTGAATCCACCGTAAGTATATACTACCTCATTACGCACCAAGGTAGTACGTAGCTTGATATGACATTCTCGTCGCGTTTCCATTTTCTACACGAAACCGACGAGTTCTACAATTTTACCTGCAGGGTTTATGGTGTCAAAATCTTGCGCGAAAACCTCGATGCCGCCACCTCTTGTAGTCTTATATGTCGTGGACTTGCTACTATTATCTGGGTCTTGGAATTAAGTACTAAAATATCTTCGAGTGAATGTATGGGCATGTGAGGGCACGCTTTAAGTCCGTAATTACCGTACTCCAACCGCCATCAGTATCTTGTTTTTCGCTGGCGCCATTCAGTCTAGCACCAATACATATTTCGCCAGCGTTATTCATATCTCAATCTACGTAATAGGGCGTGTCAAGCGCATTAAGTTCGTAAAATGTCGGCTTTTGGTTGGGCGCGTTTATGTAATTATTTTAATGTCTCGGTTATATGACGGGTACAAATAGTGATTCCGCTCCCTTCTCGTCAATAACGGGTGTGAATTGATGTGAAGGCAAGTAGCTGGATGATTAAAGAGTCGGCTAGATGAGAGCTCCATATCGTTATAGTATTAACCCCATTTTTTATAGGCCAGTGTTGTACTTAAGTTGTGTGAAAATTGACGCCTTCTTATTGATGTGAAAGACGGTTTAACAGGCTAAAGTTAAGCCATAGTCATAGCCGAAAAATTTCAATACTATTGAAACTACCCCGACTCTTTACTTTTGATATTAGGGAGTCGTCCATATCCGCCTGCTTCAGTATTCCATCCATTTCGTGAATATTTAATTCAGAATAGGTATAGATTTTATAGCGCGATAAATTTCAAAAAAATACGCATTAATGAAATAATAATACAGCATTTTACCTCAAAGGGATGCCCACACTAAACACCGCTAATGTGAATGCCTATGATGCTTATATGATGGCTGAGGAAACAATAAATTAAAACGAGGTGTTAATACGAACGCCAACGGTTCGCGGAGGATTGTAGCGACCAATAGCGCCTTGGGCCGTTATGATGCCGGTATTGGCGCCGTATTTAGTCATTTCGTTGGTTAGATTATTTACATACACGTCAGCGCTCCATCGACCTAGGTAAGGTTTGTAGGCAAGCCCAATATTCATTTTTGCGTACGCGTCTTGGCCATTAGGGTTATTTGTGGATCTGCCTATTTGTGGTGTATTTGCAACCACGCTATTCACAGCAGCGGAATTCTCATTGGCGTCGGAAAAAAATACGCTATCACTGTAATTAAGAGTAACGCGCGGTGTTAATGATGCGCTTTTCAAACCAAACTTCCATCGAAAACCCGCACTAAACGCTAAGCTCGGCGCGCGCGGGAATCGATTTCCTTTTAGGTTGCATACGCCGCGCTGATCGCGTGGATTATTCGTGCCGAAACCGCAATAATGCACCCTTGTTGGATAATCGCCATAGCGGCTTTGCAGCCACGAGCCGGTGAAATCAAAAGTCCCAGAACGCCCAACCAGCCATTGTAGTTCAAGCTCTAAACCGCTCAGTATGCCTTTTGTTCCGTCATATCGAATGTGGTTATTCGCTGCGCTATATAGAGGGCGATCTACTTTTTGGTAGTCTTGAATAAATACGGCTGCGCCTAGCCTCAATCTCGAAGTTTCCGCTTTTACGCCAATCTCATAGCTAATAACTTTTTCGCCATCTGTAACGCTGCCGCCCAGCGCACGGAAAGTTGAGCTGAGGATTAGACCTGCCTGGTAGGCAGAACTGATACTGGCGTACATTAAGGGGCCCCCGTTATTATAAGTAAGGCGCAGTAAGCCAGATGTATCGTTAGTGTGTCTGTGTACGTCATCGGCGCTAATTATTGAGCACGTACCGGCTTGAAAAGCGGCGCCAGTATTGTCATCAAGGCGGTCACCTCCTGGTAAAATAGATCCGTTACTGTTTTGCCTGAAATCTTCAAAAACTAAGGTATCAGAACCGACAGGCCGTGCGGGCGCAATTTCCACGTCGCGGCAGGAAGTATAGACGCGGCCATCTTCATCGTATTTTTTGTCATTAGTGCGACGTATACCCGCAGTGACGTTAAATGCTTCGGATAGACGAATATCGGCCTGAGCGTAAAGCGCTCTCGATTGTGTGCCACGTTTTGGCGGAATAAACAGATAATCAGCGCCCGAGCCAAGATGGTCGATGGCAAAATGAAGGTTAGTTTCTTCTTTAAACCAAAATACACCGGCTAGCCACTGAAACCGGCTATCGCTTTGACTCACAACTTTAAGTTCGTGGCTTAGTCCATCGGAACGCTGTCGTTTGGTGTTATTAGTCCAAATACCACTCGTTATACCACCATCTGTATCTACCCATTGCTGCCGTCGTAACTCACTGAAGCTCGCCAAATATTCGACATTTACAGTCGCCAGGTCCCACTTTAGCGCCGAACGCCACTGCTCGCTATTTAGGTCAAGCGATTGTGAGGTGTCTATGAACGCCGAAAAATCTCCGTTTTCAATTTTTACGGGGTCCAGCAACACGGCACCGGACGTTTTGTTCGCAAGTGACTCAAATGCCAAAGTCCAATTCAGATCTTGGTTAAATTTATATAAGCTGGTGATTCGGGTTGAGTGAATATCGGTATTGTTTAAGGGTTGGGCATCTTCACGCTGATAATCCACTACGTCCAGCCAATCTGTATTTACAGACGCGTCACTGCGGTCTAGTGGTTTAACCCAGCCGTCGGCCTTGTCCGTATACATGGCTACACGCAGGGCCAATGCCTTATTTACAGGCATGTTAAGTGCCGCCGAAGCGTGATATCGATTGTAGTTGCCCAAACCAACCTGTAGTTCGCCTTCAAGATGCTCTGTTGGTTTTTTTGTTTGCAGCAATACAGATCCGGCTAAAGAATTTCGGCCAAAAGACATCCCTTGTGGACCGCGCAGAACTTCGATATTTTCAAGGTCATATATTGACGACAGTGCACCCTGAGGTCTTACGCTATAAATACCATCCACATAGACGCCCACTGTTTGATCGGCCGTCTCGATAGACCAAAAAGAGCCAATACCTCGTATCGTTAGGTTCGTGTCGGTCTGGTCTGTTGTCGATTGCGTAACGACAAGACTGGGAACAAAATCGGTCAACTCTGACAGATCAGCAACACCATATTCTGACAATCTGTGCTGGCTGATTGACGTAACTGCGATGGGAGCGTTCTGAAAGCTTGCATCAGGCTGGTGGCCGGTAATGATGATCTCTTCCAGCTCACGCGAATTTTTAGAATCTGCGATAGGTTTAATCGCTATCTCATGAGACGGTGTCGAGGGCGGCTTGCTCAATATAATGCCGTTGGGCGCTAAGAACTCGTAGTGTAGGCCAGAACCCTCTAGCATATGTGCCAGTGCGTCACGCACTGCATAGTTGCCGTAGATAGCCTGAGATTGATGTTTTTCTAGGTTTGCGGAGCGCCCAACAATAACCAGATTTACCTGCTCACCAAATGCGACAATGGCCTTACCTAAAGCCTGGGGCGGAATCTGAAAGTTAGCGCGCTGTTCCATTGGGTTGGCGCTACTGGTGGCGTGATCATGGCCGATGTGCTTGGTGGATTCTCCAGGGCTGTCAGCGTGGGCCTGGGTCATAACTAGCTCTATCGCCATTAGTATGAAATAAGGCGGCCAATTACTGTATTGGTGGATTTGCAATGGTGTCTCTTGTCATTAGGGGGCGCGTTTGTGCCTAATAACAATAAGTTTGTCATTAATCACATCAAATTGTATTGGCAATGTTTTAGCTAACACCGCTAAAGCCGTATCTAATTGATCTACTTTAAGCGTAGCCGATACATTTAGTCCAGAAAAACCAGCACCAACCAAACGTAGCTCCTTAGGGTAATAACGACCAATATCTTCAATGACTTCGGCTAATGGGGTATTAATATACGACAGCCTGCCTTCGCGCCAGGCGCCAATATTCCCTGGTTGTATGTCTATTGGCGCCCCTTGCCCGTCAACCTTGTCAACAGTAAGTGCTTGGCCATCCGTGAGGATGAGTTCTTGCTCTTCATCGTTGGTTTTTAATGTTTCAGTAGGGGCTGAACGCAGCGTATTGACTTTAACTCGTCCCTCAAAGACTGAAATTTTCGCGCCACTACGGTGTTTAACAATATCGAACTGGGTGCCAAGTACAGTAACTTTGGTTTTGGCCATGGCGATAGAGAGCGGGCGTTCTGCATCGCGCACTACATCAAAAAACGCCTGACCGTGACGCAACTCTAATGAGCGTAAAGCGAAGCTATAGCGATAATGCAGCTCGGTATTAGGTGCTAGGGTAACTAAACTGCCATCCGGCAAGTGTAGCTCTCGAACTTCGGCTATCTGGGTGCTTTCTATCGTCCATTGAGACTGCTGAAAATGCTCGCCCATAACAAATAATATCGCGATACAGCCGACGCTAAACGCGATAACCGAGCTGTTTAATAGAGGCTGAAAGCGCCAAGCATCCATATTAAATACGTCTTTACCATAGGTCAGTAAACGCCCAAAAATATTGCGTGTTAAATTATTATTAAAATGTGACTTTCGATGCGAATGCTCAATGTCACCCAATTCCGCCCAGACGCTCTCCATCTCTTTCAAGGCCTGCTTGTGTGTGTCAGATTTCGCCAGCCACGCGTGAAGTTCAGCCATGTCAACAGTTGAAAAGGCTTGGTCCTGCAGGCGAGTAAACCAATCTGCAGATTCTATAACTACCTGCTCATCGAGCATTTTCCGTTCAATAGATGATGTCATTCTACATCCCCCTGCATGTGCAAAATGGGTTCGGCTGGTCCGCTAACACTCAGCGTCACTTTATCGCGCAGAGCAAGGGCTTTGTGGCAATCTATCAAGGCTTTGGCGACATGTTTGCGTACAACTGTTTCTGACAGCCCAACACGGCGGGCAATTTCTGCGTAAGATAAATGCTCGTAGCGGTTCATAAGAAGGAGCGTTCTGCGTTTTTCAGGCATATGCCACATTGCACGGGAAAGAATGTTTAATCGTTGGCGCGCGTCTACTATGCGTTCAGGGCCATGGTCTTCGGCAGCTTCGTATTCTCTAGGCATAGTGATAGCCTGATACGCTTCTTGAACTCGCTGGTGACGGCGGTTATCGATAGCAATATTGGCCACAGATTTATATAAAAATGCTCTGGGGTTATCGATTTGATTAATCTCACCCATGGAGCTCAGTTTTGTAAACGCTGTGTGCACGATATCTTCGGCTTCGGCCGGTTCCACGCGAAACTTTTGTTCAATATACACGCACAGTTCCTTTTTGTACGCCCGATAAACAGCAGAGACAGGGTCTTGATTCGTTTTCCTTGCGTTAGCCGACGCCTCAGACATAAGGCAACGACACTTCGTTTTTATACAGTTCCAAAATCGCTCTCTTTCAAATTAATACGCTTAAGCGTTCACAAAACCATATCATACTTATAATACAGAGTGAGTAAGCGTGCACGAATTCAACGTCAATTCACGGTTTATTTTAAAGTGATTTTTTTCCGACTTAATTAATGGATAATAAATCGAAAAAAACCGATTTTATTGCGCTTTGGGGGGGCGGGGACGGCAGGTTCAACCGTCTTATCTAGCAGGAATTTTTTATCTCTGAATCGATGTTGTCAGTAAGTCTAAATATAGCTAACATAGCATTACTAGGAAGTGGAGCTCATTATGAATATTTCGACGTTTAAATTAGCGGGTTTTTTTATCTGCGCTACCGTACTCGGCTGTTCCGGAGGCAATGAGGCTAGCAATGAGACGTCAATATCCAGTATTTCGGGCCAACAGCAAATAATCGCAGACGCCGATAATGGTGATTGTTCCAATCTCGATAACGGCCCACTTATCCAGCCATACCCAGTGCTAGATACACGAACATATGAAGGCGTTTGGGATTTTGCTGGCCGCTCTAAAACGTTTGAATCTATATCATCCACGATCATGGGGCTAGACTACAGATATCATATTTACCTGCCACCGGAATACGACTTAGAAGCCAATGTTAAGTTTCCGGTAGTATATCGGTTGGATGGACAATGGGGATTTGATTTCTATTCGCGTACGTTAGACGTTGAACAGCGACCCGTTATCTTGGTAGCTATTCAGGATGAAGGTCGCCGCGGGACCGATTATTTGTGGCCCGGAATAAGTAATTACTATCGTTTTTTCACAGAAGAATTTATACCCCATATAGAATCCCAGTATAGAGCTTCGCCAGACAATCGCACACTCACGGGAACCTCTGCTGGCGGTGTAGCTTCATTATTCATAATGTTGTTAGATGAGGGGCCAGACGTGATATTTACCAATCACTTTGCACTTGATCCAGCCGTTTTTATTGGTGCGGCGCAAATCGAAAACATGATAGACAATCGTGTAGACGATGGCATGGCATGGAATAAAAACCTGGTGATCACTAGCACAAGTGAAGGCGGGTTTAGTGGCACTGTAATACCGTTCACAGATTGTTTGGCGGCACGTAACATTGACGGTTTGGACATATCTGAAGCCGCGTACTCTGTTATTCATACTGACGCTGACGGTGCATCATTATCAGTGGCTCTTGATATAATTTATGGGCCACCTCAAAACTAAGGGAGGCTTTGACGTCGCACGCCAAATGTCGCGTGTATTTCGGGGCAGGTCAACTCTCTGAGTAAGACATAAAAAAATCATTTCCGACGGGGTAGGTAATGGTGTGATCTGATAACATTCTATGCGCTTGATTTATTGAAGTGCTGTCCGAGATATGTATCGGTTACGAATTCGGTTCTTGCTTGTCCCTCCGCCCCAGCTAGCTCCAATTATTTCGAGTTTGGCCATAGGTCCTGGACGTTTTAGCCGTTTTTGGTCAGCGATTTCTACATCAGATGGAAAATTCGCCATTATTGCACGCATGTATGGGCGCCTTTCAGGTTCTGGTAGCGTCGTTGCAATTTTAACATCAGTTTTATCACCTATCACCTATCACCTATCACCTATCAGCAAATCCGCGAAAGTCTAGATTGAGTATCTGAAAACCTGAATTCACAAATGATGTAGACAATTAGACTAAGGAATTAACGCGGTGCTGTTTACGTTAAGATCCCTCGTAGTGCTCTTTTTAGGATTCATTAGTGTGTTGCTTGCGGTCTTCTTGCTTTATACCACGGGAGGCAATCAGCCCCCCTGTCGACACCTCGCCTCTTTTCTTATTCTCCAAGCGTTCGCCTTACTGTGAATGGGTTGCTTTATAGCCAGCATTTGATGACTTTAAGTGGTTGGCTTGAGCCTGTATCCCTTAGAAAGTGTTCTGCTTCTATTGGAGGGGTTTGTTCTATATTGGTACTCCTATATTGGCATTGCAAGGCGCTGTTATTCAATGAACGACTGTCCGGCGCACTCCTGCTTGGGCATCTTGCCGCTTTGGCCGTACTGTTTATTGGGGCTGATTATCTATACGCGGGTGAGGATGTTCTCGGCTACGTCAATTTAACTCATCTACAAACAAAAAGCCGTTCCTCCGTCGTCGGTTTTACCTATTCTACAATGCAGCTTGTGCGGTTCGGCTATGCGGTTTTGTGCCTTGATGTGTTGCGTGTTTGAATGAATTGTCGCAATACAGAATTATTCCGTATTTTACGGTGACAAGAATATAATCAGCTACAGGTCACTTAGTGTTCACTCTTGTTTTACAAATGACACCTAGTGGATGCGGGGTGCTCTGTGTATAAATGCAAAATCTCTCCGGACAATGATAGTGTTAATGCGATCGAATTCATTGTTCACACATTGCTATTAATAGGGATTTTTGATGCCTGAAATCAAACAATTAGAGAGTAAAATAGTCTATCAAAATAAGTGGATGTCTATACGAGAAGATAAAATCCTTCGCCCTAGTGGAGCCCAAGGTACTTACAGCGTATTAGATAAGAAGGATTTTGTTGTTATTGTGCCTATTCACGACAATCATATTTATCTAGTTGAGCAATATCGATACCCCGTAAACGGCCGGTATTAGGAACTACCTCAAGGTGCAATGGAAGGAGACCTCGAATCGGATCACTTAGCTGCGGCGAAGAGGGAGCTTCGTGAAGAAACAGGGTTAATATCGAATAATATGGTGTACGTGGGACATCAATTTTTAGCGTATGGTTATTCAAGTCAAGGCTATCATATTTACCTGGCGACAGATTTAGAGCAGGGGGTAAATGATTTAGACCCTGAAGAGGAAGATTTGGTGACAAAAAAAGTAACGATAGAGGAGTTCGAAGAGATGTTGCGTACAGAGATAATAAAAGATGCAACTACCTTAAATGCCTATAGCTCTGTTAAGTTAAAAGGGTTAAATTAAAAGGGTTACGTTAAAAGTGTTACGTTAGAGCGATTAGATTGGAGTGGCGAAGTTTGAACGACTTAAGTTTGAACGACTAAGTTTGAACGACTAAGTTAAAACGGTTCAGTTAGCAAGGCTATAATAAAGCTCCAGCAACGCGCCCAACCTATTTGGGCATTTGCGGTTTGTTGGGTGAAATACTAGCGCCAAGCTTTGCATCAATTCAAACTCCAGATCATACGCGAATTTATACACTAATTCTGTGTGCGAAAGTTTTCGGTCTTAGAATTTTGTTTTTACTCATGAAAGAAAATAGAGGTATTCATGTCTTTTAAATGTATATCTATCGATGACGCAAAAGCGCTTATCGATAGCACCGAAGTAACCCTAGCGGATGTGCGTGATTCAGGCTCATTTCTTGAGTCAAACATTCCGAACTCTGTGCATATTACCAGCGAAACGGCTGAAAAATTCTTGTCTAGTGCAAGCAAAGAGAAGCCGCTCATTGTATATTGCTACCATGGCAATAGCAGCAAGGGGGCCGCAGATTACTTTTATAGCAAAGGCTTTGCTCAAGTTTATAGTATGGATGGTGGTTTTGAAGATTGGCGGGTAAAGTACTAATTCTATCTGTGCCATACAAATACTAAGCAAAGCAACATTGAACAATGTTTTTTGTGTTCTTGAAAAACAAAGTGGCGCCGAATACTGGCGTTAAGCTAAAATCATTATCGATAAAATACAACAGATCAGGTAGCGAACGCGATATGGTATTTAAAAATGATTCCCTCAATTACGGTTTAATCTCAGTCATCTTTCACTGGCTAATCGTCGTAGGTGTATTTGGCTTATTTGGTTTAGGTCTGTGGATGGACGATTTAACGTATTACGATAGCTGGTACAAAACTGCCCCAGATCTGCACCGTAGCTTTGGCGTAATAGTGGTTAGTCTTATGGTTCTGCGGCTAGTGTGGCGCTTGGTAAACCCGGCGCCCAAGGCATTACCCACGCACAGCTTACTAGAGCGGCGTGCCGCCCATATTGCTCATGCCTTTTTGTATGTACTTGTTATCTCCATGTTTTTTACCGGTTATTTGATAACCACCGCCAAAGGTCAGGCGCTATACGTGTTCGATGTAATATCGCTCCCCGCCATCGTTACCGACGTAGAAGGTTTAGAAGACCTTGCCGGTGAAATTCACGAATGGATAGCCTTCACAATCATCGCCATTGTAGGCTTACATATAGCGGGCGCACTAAAACATCACTTTAAAGATAAAGATAAAACGTTAATACGCATGCTAGGCATTAAGGGCCAGTAGAGTTTCAAGCCCTCGGGCAAAGTGAACCGGTCAGTTAAGTCTTAACAGCAATGAGGGTTTGTCGTGGTCCCGTTCAGCTTCGTTGTTCTATTATAAAAAATACAGGGCTAAAAAATCAGTATCCAATCCACCCAAACGAGGAAAGCAATATGAGAATACGTCAACAAGTTAAAAAATGGGTCGCAGGGTTCGCGTTAGTTTCTGCGGCAGTCACAGCCGCATCAGTAGTGCAAGCCGCACCAGAAACTTACATCATAGATACAAAAGGCGCGCACGCATTCGTGCAGTTTAAAGTTAAGCACCTAGGTTATAGCTGGCTCTATGGTCGCTTCAACGATTTTTCTGGCGAATTCACCTACGATGCAGCTAACCCCGCAGCCAACACCGTAAACGTAGTGCTTAACATGGCAAGCTTAGACTCCGCCCACGCCGAGCGCGACAAGCACATTCGTTCTGGCGACTTCTTTGATGTAGAAAAATTCAAGCAAGCCACCTTTAACAGCACCGGCTACAAAAAAGTAAGTGATGCAAAAGGCGTATTAACCGGCGACCTAACGCTCTTCGGTAAAACCAAATCTATTAGTTTAGACGTAGATCATGTTGGTGGCGGCGCAGATCCATGGGGTGGCTATCGTCAGGGCTTCGAAGGTACAGCCGTTATTAATCCAGCTGACTGGGGCAAGGACTTTAGCAAAAAGCTTGGGCCAGCTTTGACAGAAGTGGAATTGACACTTTCTGTTGAGGGGATCCGGAAGTAGGTTTTATCTGATTGTATTTGAATTGAGCTAGTTTTAAGGCCGTATCCTGATTAGGGTGCGGCTTTTTAGGTTTTGGGGGTGATTCGGGCGTGGATGGAGATTGAATTAACTTATCCGAATTAACTTGTCCGAATTAACTTGTCTGAATTAATTTGTATAAATTAGCGTCGATGAATTTCGTGGATTCAAGTTCGAAACGCATCAATAATTAAGCTGCTAATGTAGCTCTATAAGCATTCGTGGATTCAAGTTCGAAGTGCATCAATTATTAGGCTACCAATGTAGCTCTATAATCATACATTAAGTAATGCTTAGGGTTTGATACTGCATTGACGACATAAGCAGGCTGAGCTATAAATGATCTGTCCATGAATAAAGTATATAAGCGGAAGCTCAAGCAGAATTGGGGAAGACTTGAAAAACATTCAGGGTTTCGACACTGAAATGTGAATTTCAGTGAGCGCTGAGATTGTCGGGCTGAAGCCCGACCTACAACTAAATCTACGTATTCACTCGTGTAGGTCGGCCTTCAGGCCGACTGAGCTTAGGCCGACTGAATTTAGGAAAAGTTAACATAGTCATACACCAAACCATCGCATCTGCTTTTCCGGATCGTATTAGCGCCCAATTGAAATCTCCATTAGAGCGCATTCTTAAAATAGTTTAGTGTCAGCTTTTATAAATAATAGAGGAACCTAGAATGCGATACTTAATTGGAGTTTTAGCTCCAGTGTTATTACAGTCGCTTTTTGTATTTATTGTAATCGAAATGAATACCGGAAATGGTTCATGGATAGGCTTGGGTGCGCTGCTTCTTGGCATGCTAGCAATTCCTGCAACAGGGCTTGTTAATTTTGTGTATATGAAATCAAGAAAAGATGAGAATAGTTTGGTTGCCGTTATGCGATGTTTTTTAATCGCCTTAGCTTTACCCTTTATAATCCTAATTTTTCTTATAGTGGGATAACGTTAGTATTTGTAATCAAACGTTAAATAATGAGGATTTGGGTCTTTTCAGCAAAAACCAATAAGGATCCCTGTCACAAAATTTGTAGGTTTGATGATCCGTTAGACCGTATTTAGCGGCCTCTGATATAGACTGGAGCTTAAATAGGCTCAGAATAGGCCTCAGAATAGGCCTCAGAATAGGCCTCAGAATAGGCCTCAGAATAGGCCTCAGAATAGGCCTCAGAATAGGCCTCAGAATAGGCCTCAGAATAGGCCTCAGAATAGGCCTCAGAGCTGCTCGCTACTTTAGAGCTCTCCATATGGGCTCTGCGTACCAAGCTCGGTAAGTACATCATTCAAATAAGACTTCGAGTCTTTCTATCGACCAAAATCAAGGCTTTGATTATGTCTGTGACAAGAAACCGTTTTTGCGCTTTTATCGCTGGGCTGACCTTAGTGCTGTTGAATGCATGCGGCGGCTCAAGTACCGGTTCACCAACACCAACACCAACACCAACACCAACACCAACACCAACACCTGCACCTATACCTACACCGACTCCTAAACCGACTCCTACACCGACTCCAACACCGACTCCAACACCGACTCCAGAAGGCACGCCCACTGCAATCAACGGTCAATTGCATGTGTGTGGTACAAAATTGTGTAACCAATTCGACAATGCTATACAACTGCGCGGTATGAGTAGCCACGGCTTGCAGTGGTACGGTTGGGATAATTGCGTTACCGAAAGTTCTTTGGATACATTGGCTAATGACTGGGGTGCGGATATTTTCCGCATATCCTTGTATGTGCAAGAAGATGGCTACGAAACAAATCCTGTGTTTTTTACCGAGCAGGTTAATCGCATTGTCGATGAGGTGACAGAATTAGGGATGTACGCTTTGATCGACTGGCATCAACTCAGCCCAGGTGATCCGAATGCAAACTTAGATAACGCCATTACTTTTTTTACGGCTATAGCCAATACTCACAAAGACAAAACAAACATCATTTACGATGTTGCCAACGAACCGAACGGCGTGAGCTGGGATACGATAAAAACTTACGCCGACCAAATAATTCCCGTTATTCGTGGTATTGATTCCGACGCGCCCATATTCGTTGGTACCCATGGCTGGGCCTCGTTAGGTATATCAGACGGCTCAAGCGCGCAGGAAGTGATTAACAATCCCTTAAGCTTTGCCAACGTTATGTACACCTTCCATTTTTATGCGGCCTCGCATCAGGGCGATTACCTCAGTGAATTGCAGACCACCGCGGATGCGCTGCCTATTTTTGTCACCGAGTGGGGGACTCAAACCTTTTCCGGTGATGGCGACAACGACTTTTCCATGTCGCAGCGTTACGTCGACTTAATGAATGAAAAACAAATTGGCTGGACCAGCTGGAATTATTCTGACGACGTACGATCCGGAGCAGCATGGAATGTCGGCACATGTGCAAGCGGTGACTGGATCGATGATAATCTCAAACCCGCAGGGCAATGGATTAAAGATCGTATTCAAAGTCCTGCGGATGCCTTTTTGGTGCCCGATCAATAAAACTGACTGGGGTGAGTTGATAGTGGTGTTAACGGGGGATTGTTAGTAATTTTCAGTAGTAATCACTGACTCTCCTTCCAAACCAATATTTCTTCCCTTTGTCTCCTCCTTCTATAATAAATCGTTTTCGACACAGCCTTTTTAGTCTATTTATCGGTAATTAGGGCTTTAGATGCCACGCTGTCAACGCTAACTGAAGCATGTTTTAAGGGAAGTTTGGCGGCTTTTTACGGTAGCGTTATGTGATACGTCACATGTGATTTCTGACGAGGCGGGCCCCTCATTTCTCGTCTCATTTTGATTATTGCAATGTAAGCGATGTCCAAAAGATTTTGCAGCAGGGGGCATTGACCTATTAGCGACGCACAAAAAGGTGATGTCTAGGCATAATGCTATTTGTCGCACGGCAAAACGGAAAGTAAAATCGAATCTTGCAGAAAGTGGAGATCGTCATTTTGTTTACAATACCGTTCGTTTTGTAAGCACAGACTTGGGTGACTTAAGTAACGTCCATGTCCGAATACTTGAATTTACGGGGGAGTATGACCCATTGTGACGCCGAATCAGTGTGAAAAAATGGCGTATTCCTTGCCCAATGTCGAGTTTAAATTATTGCCGGGCGTGATCATTTATTTGTGCTTGAAGCCCCAGACGAGGCGCTGGAAATGGTAAATATTTTTGGCGCTGAAACAAAAAAACGACTAATGCCTGAGTTAGAATTAGCTTTCTGAATTAGCTTTCTGAATTAGCTTTCTGAATTGGCGTATGTTTCCGGATATTTGTCCAAGTTTTTTGTAGCCAAGAGTAGCCGTTTTATTTGCTCTTTACTGAGCTCACTTTTTAGTACTTCGTGTAGTATTTTTAGGTCGCATGCTGGTTTGTCATCTTTTTTACGGGAATTCATATTTAGATTATCTTTACTGGAAACAAACCATCTATATTGAGGTAATTGTGTAAGTTAGTCTAGACGTCACTTGCTGGTAGAGTGCGCGATCATGCTTCACTTGCGCACCGTTTGAATGTTTTGGTGACATAACAGTGTTTTGGCTCTTTCTGATAGCTCTTCAGCGTACAAATTGGATTTGTTTATGAGTAGGGGTTTCATAATTTTCTCACGGAATTCCTGGTTTTTTCTAGCATAATAAAATTCAGGGTATTTTTCCATGTACGTTAGCATGGTGGTAGTGTCTTCAACTTTAAAGGCATTTTTAAAACGAAAAGCAAGTAAAGAGTCTACATATTTTTTTGGCTTTCTTTCGTTCTCAAGGTGTCTATATGCTGAGATGCTTGTTCCCAGCGCTCGCGCCATATCAGACATTGTTAAGGCGTTGTTAGCTCTAAACATGCGAAGTGCTTTTGAACTACTCTTGTAGTAATCTTCTGCAAAATCATCAATTTTCAATGGAGTAGGAGCCAAATAACCACGGCTAGTTTCATTGGCTGAATTGTCCAATTGGCTTATGATCGTGGTTTTATCCGTTTGAGAAATAACGGCATATCGAAGGGTTTGACGAACAAAGAAATCAAATGTTTCTAAGTTCATTAGGCTCGCCCTAGCGATGACATTTATTGAGTTAGTCGGAGCATTCTCCCAGTAATGTGAGACCTTTTTTCCTCTCAGAATGGCCGGCATGCTAACTTGAGATAACCAGCTAATAATGGCCACAATATGTGCAGGGCGCATTTTTGTGTAACTTTGCTGGCCATAGCGTTTCCATTGTTCTGCCGCCACGCCCGGTATGAACCTGTGAAGATCCTCTTTTTTCCAGCCGTGTAGGTTGTAGACGATATTAAATGCACACGCTATTTGACTGTGAAAATCCTGGTCAAGTAAGTCGAGTTTTAGAAGCTGTTCATCTGTGGGTAGGGTGAACTTCATTTTAAAGGTGACTTGACTCAAGTTTCTCTTTCTTGTCGATAGATTCAAGTACTTCTATGATGGTTGCCCAGTCGTATCCATGCCATTTTTTATCAATAAAAAATAGTAATCCATTATCCAGAACCTCCAATGTACTATTTGATATTTGTAAGTGGAGTAATTGACTTATTTCAAAAACAAGAGCTTCTACGGGGCTGTTAGTACTAATGCGCATATACTTTTTAGTCGTCAGATTGCGGTAAGGAGGATTTGTATGACTATTGTGTTCTTAAAATAGACATTGTCCAGAGTTGGATTGATTAATAGGTGCGCACTTATGTTCTGGTCGCGCACCAGCTGCATATATTACTGTATTTGAGGTAGTTTTAGGCGATTATTGCACTTATGGCTTGCTATAGCTTTTTGTGACGATATTGAGCACACGCACAAATCGAATAGTTTTCTTGGAGTACATCCATGAACGCCTTGAGATAACCGTTTTCGCCTAGCTATTTTTTGCTAGTGTAATCCACGTTGTTTTTGATCATTAAACAAAAAGCAGCCGGGGCTGCTTTTTTACTTCCCGGTCTATATTTCACGAGATTTATTAGAGTCTTTACTAAAGCCTAGATTAGCCCCTGAACCACAATCATCAAAAATACCATTATGACAATAAAACCCGCTTCTGTGAAAATGGCATAGAGGCTCTTTTTTGCGAACAGCCCTGCGCTGACCACCAGAAGAAAGATTGTTAATGTGATTAATATTACGGTGAACAAAGCTTCATTTGCAGCTGTAATACCCACAACCCACGACAACAAAAATGTTGCTAGTAACTGAACTACCATTGCTGGAATCGACATTTTAGTGGCTTGTTCGGGGGTAAGCCTTACGCCTTCAGCCCACTTTGCGCCAAATAACTTTGGTGAATACCATAATCCACCAACGGCAAATGAAACGACCGCACCAACAATTACGGCAATCCAGTTTACGTTTTCGATAAGCTCCGACATATTTTTATTCTCCTAGGTTTGAGTATTAATAGCTGTGAGTATTCTTAGCCGTGAGTACTTGTGTGAGTACATATGCAGGTGCAGGTGTGAGTCACAGCAAAACCTAGATTATGCGCTTACCGAACTGAACATACCTTCTAAATTCGCCAAGCATCCATTCCAGCCCATTGTGTGCTTCTGCGCAAACTCTTGCTGACTAAACCCTGCGTGAGTCAAGGTTAGCATTGTCTTGCCCGGGCCGTTTTCCTGTAAATCGATGGTAACCCAAGTGGTATCAGTACCTTCTTTCCACTTCCAGGAGAAGACAAGTTTTTCATTTTGAATGACTTCTTTATAGCAGCCACCAACGATATGATCTTCCTTTGTTTCTGGGTTGTACATGTGAATAAGGTATTCACCACCTGCTTTTAGCGAGACTTCAGCGCTAGGCACAGTCATGACAGAACCTGGTGCGAACCACTTCATAATCAGTTCAGGTCGAGTCCATGCCTGAAAGACTTTTGCGACGGGTGCTTCAATTTCTTTATTCAAAACCACTTTAATTTCAGATGTATTCATACGGTTACCTTTTATTATTTGTGTCTGTGTTCTGTGTCTGAGTCAGATTCCAAAAAATCTTTCAGGCCATCGAGTCTGTCGTTCCAAAATTGGAGGTAAAACTCAAGCCATTGTTCTGCGTCTTTAAGCATATCGGGCTCAGCGAAACAAATACGCTGCTTACCCTTTACCACTCGACGCAACAATCCCGCATTCTCTAGAACATTTAAGTGTTTGGTCACTGCGGGCTTGCTTATATCAAATTGCTCCGAGAGCTCTCCAACGGCAAGACCTTTGTTACCTAGTTGTATTAGTATCTTCCGGCGAGTTGAATCCGAAAGGGCTTTAAAGACTAAATCAAGTTGGGGTTCGTTAGGCATGACATCATTTAACCATATGGTTAAATGATGGGTCAAGGTGATATTCTGGTTAGTGTTTAGTGCTTTATTTGACTAAGAAGTGAGACTTTGATGTGGCGGACTATGAGATCAACTAAATCTGAGCGTCTTTGAGTTCTGGCTGCAGGAACAAATACAAACGAGCTCGAATGGCTTCGGGCTCGCTGTACTTTTCATAATCCTCTATCCTCTTCCTTTATTAGCGTCTCAAATATTGGCATCTCACACAGCCTGCTCTTTACGCAGTACCACGGCGGCACTAACCATGTTCTTTAGCGCTTGCACGACTTCATTCCATTGACGTGTTTTTAAACCGCAATCTGGGTTTATCCAAAGCCTTTCAGCCGGGATTCGTGTCGACGCTTTTTTGATTAACGCGACAATATCCTTTTCCGTTGGAATATTCGGCGAGTGAATATCATAAACCCCAGGGCCAATCTCATTCGGGTAGTTGAAATCATCGAATGCATTCAATAACACCATGTCTGATCGTGACGTTTCAATGGTGATTACGTCAGCATCCATGTGTGCAATAGATTCAATGATGTCATTAAAATCCGAATAACACATATGAGTATGAATTTGTGTTTCATCTTTTACACCATTGGCGCAAATTCGAAATGACTCGGTCGCCCAATCCAAATAATATTTCCATTCGGCTCTTCGAATAGGTAAGCCTTCACGAAGTGCAGCCTCGTCAATTTGTATAATATTGATGCCGGATTTTTCTAAATCTAGCACTTCCTCTCTTATGGCTAATGCTAATTGGAAACACGTATCGCTCAATGTCTGATCATCACGAACAAAGGACCAATTCAAAATCGTGACCGGGCCTGTGAGCATGCCTTTCATTGGTTTGTCCGTTAAGGTCTGTGCGTATTTAATCCAATCTACGGTCATTGCTTGCGGGCGACTGATATCACCGAAGAGTATTGGCGGTTTAACGCATCGTGAACCGTAAGATTGCACCCAGCCAAATTGACTGATGCTATAGCCTTGAAGCTGTTCACCAAAGTATTCGACCATGTCGTTACGTTCGGCTTCGCCATGAACTAAAACGTCTAAACCCAGGGCTTCTTGCTCGCGCACTACGCGTTTTATTTCGCGCTTCATTATGTGTGTGTAACCGCTAGTGCCGAGCTCTCCGGTTTTGAATAGGGCTCGGGCCTGTCTAATCTCTGTTGTTTGCGGAAAGGAACCTATCGTCGTTGTAGGGTAGTTGGGCAGGTTGAGTGTTTTAAGCTGTTTTTGTTTACGTATAGAATATTGATTATCTCTTTGTCCATCGTCTGTACTAATTCGTGCCGCTGCGCTTTTTACCTGGGTATTGTGGATTCGTTTGGAGTTACGTCGATTTACACATGATTCTTTATTGTGGGCCAATGCTTGGCTGACACTCTTAGTGCCGTAGTTAAGGGCGCTTGCCAGAATTGAAAGCTCATCCAGTTTTTGATTTGCGAACGCTAGCCAGTTTTTTATTTCTGGATCGATATTTTTTTCTAAGTCTAAGTCCACGGGAACGTGCAGCAGTGAACAAGACGGCGCAAGCCATATACGATCTTTAAATCGCGCAGCAATAGGTGTTAACCATTCTAAGGTAGCGTTTAGATCGGTTTTCCAAATGTTTCTCCCATTGATAACGCCTAGAGATAATATTTTGTGGGTAGGCAGCCAATCGATTACGTGGTTTACCTCTTCCTTTGCGCAAATGGCATCAATATGAAGCCCCGCAACGGGCAAGTTACAGGCTTGATGTAGGTTTTCTTTTAGTTTCCCAAAATATGTCGTTAGCAGTATTTTCAACGCACTACTTTTTAAATAGTGATACGATTTTTCTAGTGCGGCCTTCCATTGCGGGTCTAATTCTGTCACTAAAATAGGCTCGTCGACTTGAAGCCATTCCACACCAGACGCTTCTAGCTGGTCAAACAGCTTTGAGTAAACGGGCAGGAGCTTGTCGAGTAGGTCGAGTCTACTTGAGCCGTCCTTTGCTTTGCTTAACCATAGGTATGTTACAGGACCAATAATCACTGGCTTTGCTTTTAGCGCCTGCGACGTTGCCTCAGCGATGTGTTCGAGTAATCGTGCGGCGTTAAGTTCGAACTCAGTATCAGCATTCACCTCTGGCACAATATAATGATAATTGGTGTCAAACCATTTAGTCATTTCCCCGGCATGAACACACTGGCAGGGGCTGTCATTAACCGATCGCCCACGAGCGACGCGAAAATAGTTATCGAGTTCACCACTGTTTGCTTTATTCGCTCTTGCCGGAATATTGCCCAGCAAAAAACTCATGTCTAAAACATGGTCGTAAAAAGAGAAGTCCCCTACAGGCACATAGTCGACCTTAGATTGATGTTGCCAATTAATTTTGCGCAAATCGGCCCCTGTTGTTTGCAGGTCGTGTGCGCTTGAGTTTCCACTCCAAAAGGACTCTTGTGCCTTTTTGAGTTCTCGGTTTGCCCCAATTCGGGGGAAGCCAAGATTGTGTATCTTCACCATGTTCTTATTCTCATTCCATAGGTACATTTCAAGTTACGGTGAGTCTAACAAGCTGGATCTATACGAAATAATGGTATAAATTCACATATTCATTAGTTATATTTATGAATTATGTTCGTGAGTTGTTCGTGAGTTGTTCGTGAATTACTCGTGAATTACTCGTGAATTGTTCGTGAGTTGTACGGGGCTGAAAGGTAAGGTTAAGCATGATAGAGCGGATTCATTTAAATATTTTGCGGGAGATTGAGCGTAAAGGATCGTTAACGGCGGCCGCCGTGGCGCTTAATTTAACGCAGCCAGCACTCAGTCATACCATAAAAAAGCTAGAGCATAGAATAGGCACACGGCTATGGACAAAAGAGGGGCGGCAATTAAGATTTACCCAGGCGGGCGACTTTCTTCTAAAAGAAGCGAATCGATTGTTGCCACAATTTGAACGCGTTGACGAAGTGATGGACGAGTTCGCTACAGGCGGCAAAGGTGTTATAAAGATAGGTATGGAATGCCACCCCTGCTATCAGTGGTTACTGCGAGTTGTCGAACCATTTTTGAATCAATGGCCAGGGGTAGATATTGACGTTAAGCAGCGATTTCGCTTCGGCGGTATGGCGGCACTCTACAATCATGAGATCGACATTTTGGTCACGCCCGATCCTATTCAAAAAAACGGCATATCATTTCTCCCTGTATTTGATTACGAGCAAGTGCTGGTATTAAATAAGGATCATCCTCTCGCGGGTAAAGAGTATGCGCGTGCTCAGGATTTATCTGATTTGGTTTTATACACCTACCCTGTCGAGGTCGAACGATTGGACGTATACAAAGAGTTTCTTATTCCGGCTAGTTGCAGTCCCAAGAAACGAAAGGTACTAGAGGCAACCGAAATTATGCTGCAAATGGTTGCGGCTGGCCGAGGCGTAGCCACGTTACCGAAATGGTTGGTAAATGAATACTCAAGCAAACTTCCCATTACATCCTTGCGCTTAGGGGAGATGGGTATCGCAAAAAAAATCCATTTAGGAGTGCGTGACGATGACCGCGACAGTGGTCTTGCGAGTGAGTTTTTGGCTTTAGCAAAAACAATTCAGGCTACATCTACATCTACATCAGTAAAGTGAGCTAGTCATTCGTTCTAGGAATAAATTATAAATCATGCATTAAAGGTATAAATTAGAGGCGCACGGCTTTAAAAAGTATGTGTCCCATAGCCACAAAACATCACGCCTACATCACGCCTACATCACGCCTAGTAGTAGCTTGAATAGCAGGGCTCCATCACGACAACGGTCGGCTCTTGCTGGTCCATAAATATCGCAATTCTTATGCGCGTCATTCTCCCGTTGAATATTATGTTATTGAGCTGAGATCAATCTTCGTAGCTATATTTTTGAACCATGCCTCTTCAAAGGCGCAGGTCGATTACATATTCCCGGTAGGAAGTATGGGCACACATCGTACCGAAATACGGCACCACAATACCCTTCTTGTATTTACTAAGTTCTAATGAGTTATCTTAAATTGGGGAAAAAGGTATGTGTAAATGAAAGTCATATTCTCAAACTTATCATTGATTAAGTCGGGTTTTATTTTTTAAGGCGTTGTTTTTAAAGGATTAATTGGTGTTCGAGTATTGGCGTACTAGCAAAACAAATAGACCTGATAATCATTTCGAGCATATTCATCTACTGGAACGACGCCAATATTAAGAATTGTTAACTTATCTATGTGCTTGCCTAGTCAGAAAAAC
>JBLIMQ010000070.1:0-23391 GCA_047638775.1 Flavobacteriales bacterium | reverse complement strand
AAAAGGTGTTGGTGCGCTTTATGTTCGACGTTGTGAAGACATCGTTGTAGAAGCGCAAATGCACGGTGGCGGGCACGAGCGTGGTATGCGGTCTGGAACATTGGCAACGCATCAAATTGCAGGTTTTGGCTTAGCGGCCGAGCTAGCAGCAGGATCGTTATCCGATGAGCAAAAACGGATATCGGCACTTCGAGAAAAGTTTTGGCAGGGCCTACAAAAAATAGGTGGCGTACAACTTAATGGCTCTTTTGGTTCGGCTTTACCCAGCATACTTAATGTGACATTTAGTGAAGTCGATGGTGAAAGTCTTTTGTTGAGTTTACAAAGCTTGGCTATATCGACCGGATCGGCGTGTACATCTGCGAGTATCGAACCTTCTTATGTATTACGTGCAATGGGCGTAAGTAAAGTCGATGCACATGCTTCACTACGATTTAGCTTAGGTCGGTATACAAAAGCAGGGGACATCGATAAAGCGCTAGCGGCAATTAAAGCGGCTTTACGAAGTTTGCGGCCGAGCTTTGTAGCGTCATAACGTTACTGTAAAAAAGCTTTATGCGGTTAAAAATCCCATGAAGTTAAAAGCTAAACATGGCTTAGAAGAATTAATACCTTAGCGTTATTGAAACGTTAAGAGCGAGTTTTTTCACTCATAATTTTGGTATTTATTTACGTAAATCTACGTAAGCGCGGAAACTGATAATGGCTCAAGAAGAGATCGAAAACGTAATTAAAAAAGAGTATGCCGCTGGGTTTGTCAGTGATATTGAATCTGACACACTTCCGCCTGGCATTGACGAAGACGTTGTACGGTTTATTTCGAACAAAAAAAACGAACCTGAGTGGATGTTGGAGTGGCGGCTAAAAGCCTATCGTGCTTGGATTGAAATGGATGAGCCTGATTGGGCCCACGTCGATTACCCAAAAATAGATTATCAAGCCATATCCTATCATTCAGCGCCAAAGAGTATGGCCGATAGACCACAAAGTTTAGACGAAGTGGACCCACAGATATTGGCAGATTTCGAACGACTTGGTGTGCCAGTTCACGAACGTGCACGATTGGCCGGTGTTGCGGTAGATGTTGTTTTTGATAGCGTGTCGATCGGTACGACTTTTCGAGAAGAATTAAAAGAAGCTGGTGTAATATTTTGCTCGATTTCAGAAGCCGTACATGACTACCCTGAACTATTGAAAAAGTACCTCGGGACCGTTGTGCCGCAGAAAGACAATTTTTTCGCTGCGTTAAACAGTGCGGTATTTAGTGATGGCTCGTTTGTTTATATTCCAAAAGGTGTGCGTTGCCCAATGGATCTTTCGACATACTTTCGAATTAACGAACTTAATACGGGTCAATTTGAGCGCACTATTATTATTGCCGACGAGGGCAGTTATGTAAGTTACCTTGAAGGCTGTACGGCACCTATGCGTGATGAAAATCAGTTGCATGCCGCAGTGGTTGAGTTAGTCGCGCTCGATAATGCACATATTAAATATTCGACAGTTCAAAACTGGTACCCCGGTGACGCTGACGGCAAGGGCGGAATATATAACTTTGTAACGAAGCGCGGTATTGCTCATACCAACTCGCATATATCGTGGTCGCAAGTTGAAACAGGATCAGCAATTACGTGGAAGTACCCAAGTTGTATTTTAAAAGGTGATAACAGTATTGGTGAGTTTTATTCAGTGGCCGTAACGAATAATATGCAACAGGCCGATACTGGAACAAAAATGATTCATCTTGGTAAAAATACCAAATCAACGATCATTTCAAAAGGTATTTCAGCTGGTAAAAGTTCAAATGCCTATCGTGGTTTAGTTCGAATTAATCCTGGCGCGGATGGGGCGCGGAATTTCACGCAATGTGACTCATTACTTATTGGTGATCGCTGCGCGGCCCATACCTTTCCATATATTGAAAGTAAAAACCCCAGTGCTGTTGTAGAGCACGAAGCGACAACGTCGAAGGTTAATGATGATCAATTGTATCTTTGCCAGCAACGCGGTATTGATGCTGAAAAAGCGGTATCAATGATTGTGAATGGGTTTTGCAAAGAAGTATTTAAGGAGCTCCCAATGGAGTTCGCTGTAGAAGCAGGCAAACTATTGGAATTTAGCTTGGAAGGCTCAGTCGGTTAGCTTACGTATTAATCGTTCATACGAATTGACCGTTCACACTAATTGACTGTCTACACATGACCGTCTACACGAAAAGAAGCGCGCTACTTGAGCTTTAATGCCTAGCGCGAACATTACTTAGGATACATGCATACATGCTTTCTGTAAAAAATTTGCAAGCAAAAGTCGAAGAAAAAGATATTCTCAAAGGCTTAAATATTGATGTGAAACCCGGTGAAGTTCACGCGATTATGGGTCCCAACGGTGCGGGTAAAAGTACCTTTGGTCATGTGCTTTCAGGTCGAGAAAGTTATGAGGTGACCGGCGGGGAAGTTAATTTTCTAGGTAAAGATTTACTGGCAATGGAAACAGAAGCACGCGCCCGTGAAGGCTTGTTTCTCGCATTTCAGTACCCTGTAGAAATTCCAGGTGTCAGTAATATGGAGTTTATGAAGGCTTCGGTCACGGCGATACGTGTACATCAAGGCTTAGAGCCTTTGAGTACTATCGAATTTATGAAAGAGGCACGTGCGGCCTGTAAAGCCGTTAATCTAAATCAGAATTTTTTGAAGCGCGGTGTTAACGAAGGCTTTTCTGGTGGTGAGAAAAAACGTAACGAGATCATGCAGATGATGTTGTTAAAACCTAAATTAGCGATTTTAGACGAAACCGATTCTGGTTTGGATATCGACGCATTGCAAGTTGTTGCAGCGGGCGTAAATGCACTTCGTTCACCAGATCGTTCTTTTATTGTTGTAACTCATTATCAACGTTTGCTTGATTATATCGAGCCCGATTTTGTCCACGTTCTTGCTGACGGTAAAATTGTTAAGTCGGGTGATAAATCCTTAGCGCTAGAATTAGAAGCGAAGGGATATTCTTGGTTAGAAGGTGAACAAGCCTAATGTTTGATTATGTTAGCCAAGCGCTTCAAACGGATAAAGCTCAAAAAGCATTGGTCGAAGCTGATTCGAGTTTACGGGCCGTTTCTGAAAGCTATCAATTACCTAATCGTAAAACTGAAGATTGGAAATACAGTAGCCTAGTCAATCTAACGAAAGCCGATTACGTTCAGCGTTATGCCGATCTATCGCCAAGTGATGAATCTATTGCTGAGCTTGTTAAAATAGATGCACTAGATTGTTATCGAGCTGTTTTTGTGAATGGCGATTACCGGGCCTCACTATCTACCCTCGATATCAATTCAGATGTTGCTTGTTGTGAGATTGTTCGTGAGAGTAGCGAAGAACGAAAACATGAATTTTCACAACGCATAAACAGTTGCATCGATCTAGAAAAACATCAATTTGTCGGTTTGAACACATTGAATGTTGACGATGCGCTTTGGTTACAAGTTGCTGCGTCAAAACAACTCGATAAACCACTACACATCTTTTTTGTGAATACAAAAGCTGAGCAGTGTTTTCATGTCAATCCACGTGTTTTGGTTGAATTGGCACCAAATTCAGAAGCCACTGTGATTGAACATTATTTGAGTTGTGAGGGCGAACAAAATAGCTTAACCAATGCGGTTAGCGAGCTTTACTTGGCCGACAACAGTCAATTGACACATTACCGTATACAAGAAGAGCAAGAAGCGGCCCTTCATATTGGGGCGGTACACGTACAGCTCTCGCGTAGTGCCAATCTAAATAGTTTTAACTTTGCTTTAGGGTCTAAGTTTAAGCGAATTGATTTTGTTGTAAACCACAGTGGCGAAGGAGCGCACAGTCAATTGAATGGTGTTTATCTGCCGATTAATAAACAGCACATTGATTTTCATACGTGCATTGAGCATACCGTTCCCAATTGTACGTCGGATGAAGTTTTTCGCGGCATCATCGCAGACTCGAGTCGTGCAGTTTTTAATGGTCGCATTCATATTCACCGAGACGCACAAAAAACCTTGGCAAATATGAGCAATAAAAACTTATTGACCAGTAACAAAGCTGAGATCGATACTAAGCCAGAATTAGAAATATACGCTGATGATGTTCGCTGTGCTCATGGCGCTACTATTGCGCAGTTACAGGGTGAGTCCTTACATTATTTTAAAACGCGGGGTATTTCAGCTAACGATGCTCGCGTTATGCTCAGCTTTGGGTTCATTAACGAGTTAATTGAAGGCTTAGCGGATGACGCTGTTGCGAACTATTTGCGCCCAATTATTTCAAATATTTTTATGCGCGACGGAAACGTTGTAGGGCAGTTAGTAGAATGACCGAATTAGCCAATAAGTCTATTCGAGTATTTGACCTTGAATCTGTTCGGGCTGATTTTCCGATTCTACAGCAGCAGGTCAACGGAAAGCCTTTGGTATACCTTGATAATGCGGCAACTAATCAAAAGCCTAATGCGGTTATTGATGCTATCTGCCAATATTATCGTGAAGACAACTCGAATGTTCATCGCGGGGCGCATAGCTTATCTGATCGCGCTACCGAAAAATTCGAACATGCACGCACACGCGTTAGTGAATTTATAAATAGTGCTAGCTCAGACCAACTAATTTGGACGCGTGGAACCACCGAATCTATAAATTTAGTCGCCAATACTTGGGGTCTGCAGGAATTAAAAGCCGGAGATCGTATTTTAGTTTCGATGATGGAGCATCATTCAAATATTGTACCGTGGCAGTTAGTCGCTGAAAAAACCGGCGCGCGTGTAGAAGCCATACCGATGACTCAAGACGGGGAAGTCGATCTTCCTGCTTATCGTGAAATGCTTGATGAGCGCGTTAAATTAATATCGATTGCACACGTCTCAAATGCATTGGGAACGGTTCACCCAATTACCGATATTATAGCCGAAGCAAAAAAAGTTAAGGCGTGTGTACTTATAGATGGTGCGCAGGCGATTGCTCATGTGCCTGTTGATGTTCAGGCTTTAGGTTGCGATTTTTATGCCTTTTCGGGTCATAAAATGTTTGGTCCAACGGGAATTGGCGGCCTGTGGGGCAAGCGCGAATTACTTGACGCTATGCCACCGTATCAGGGCGGCGGTGAAATGATTGAAACGGTAACATTCGAAGAGACACGTTTTAACGTTTTACCTTACAAGTTCGAAGCGGGTACGCCTGATATCGCCGGGGCAATTGGCCTTGCTGCGGCAATTGATTATATCGAAAGTTTTGATCGTTCTAAGCTAATGCAACACGAGCACGAACTTTTAGCGTATTGTTTAGAGCAGAGTAAAAGCATTGAAGGGCTTCGTAGAATTGGTTCGCCAAAAAATTGCGCGGGTGTCTTTAGCTTTATCGTTGAGGGGACACATCCTTCCGATATTGGCATGTTGCTCGATCAAGAAGGGGTTGCTGTACGTACAGGGCATCACTGTACACAGCCGCTCATGAACTTTTTCGATATCCCTGGCTCTGTGCGAGCGTCGTTTTCTATTTATAACACTAAAGCCGAAGTCGATACGTTCTTCAAAGCTTTAGTCAAAGCGTTAAGTTTTTTGCGCTAAGGGCAGATGTATGACAGTAGAAACCTTTAATATTGAACAAAATTTTTCCTTGAAAGTCTCCGCTTCTGCAGCAGAGCATTTCTTGGGCCGTCTGGAAAAAACACACAAGGCGATGATTCGTGTCAGCATGAAAGAAAGTGGCTGCACTGGTTTTCGTTATATTATTGAGGAAGTTGATACCGTTGAATCCAGCGATATGTGTCAGGTTCTTGATAATGGCGTGAAGATGGCAATTGACCCAAAGTACCTCGGTGAGTTGCAAGGGACAGAGATAGACTTTCGTAAAGAAGGTTTAAATCGAAACTTAGTGCTAGAAAATCCTAATGTAAAGAATGCCTGCGGTTGTGGCGAAAGCATAGGATTTTAAGAGAATAATATGTCTGAACAAAGAATGGTTTCTACCGTTCGTGAGTGTCCCTCGCGCCTTGTGCCTGTTGGAACACCTACGACTATTCCCGCGCATACATTTGTCACAATTACACAGTCACTTGGCGGTAATTACACAGTTGTTTACCAGGGGAATATGCTTCGAGTCGATGGCACTGATGCTGACGCTTTAGGTTTAGAGAAGTTTGAATTAAGCTTCGAGGACCCCGGTGATGGACGAATCCACGAGGAGCAAATTTGGGAAGCCCTAGAGACCGTCTATGATCCTGAAATCCCTGTTAACCTTCGTAGCTTGGGTTTGATCTATTCATTAAAGGTTGATCAGCATACGGCCAAAGCTACGATAGAAATGACATTAACTGCGCCTACGTGCGGTATGGGCCCGGTGCTCGTCGGCGACGTTAAGCATCGTGTTCGATTGGTGCCCAATGTTGCTGATGTCGAAGTGAATCTTGTTTTCGACCCGCCATGGCATCGAGAAATGATGTCGGAAGAGGCACAGCTCGAAACAGGTATGTTCTACTAAGACGTGTATGACTAGTACATCTACTATTAGAATGTAGCTTAATGTCACTCCCATGGAATGCCCCAAACGTGGGTGTATTCCTCATCACACCATAATTCCTACGATTTGAGACCACTCTATGAGTTCTACGCAAAACCCTTTTGGGCAATCGATCAATGTAGCCGACATAATAGATACCTTGAGTTTTTTCGATAGCTGGGAAGAACGATATAAATATATCATCGACCTTGGAAAAGAACTTCCGCCCATTGATCCTTCTAAAAAGAATGATGTGAACCTTGTTCGAGGGTGCCAAAGCCAGGTTTGGATTGACTTTTCTATTGAAGAGCAGCGCTTTTACTTCGAAGTGGATAGCGATGCTTTCATTGTGAAAGGCTTATTAGGTGTAGTTATGGCCGCATACAATGCGAAAACGACCGATGAAATTCTTCAATTTGATGTTGAAGCGTATTTTGACGAACTAGGTCTAATAAAGCATCTAAGCGCTACGCGTGGCAATGGATTACGGTCGATGGTACAAAAAATACAAAATCTGGCCTCTAAAACGTAACTTCTGTCTTCACTGATCGCTATAGCTTGATCTATTCCCAATCAATTGTACTCAGTTTTAATTTTTTCTGGGATTCTTGGCGACACTGACTTTTAGCTACTAAACTTAAGCGCATATTTCCCTTATTCTTGGTCTGTTATGCGTTATCAACTAGCTCTTATTTTCAACTCGACCCTTCGTGCCTTCGGTTTTAAGACAATTAGTAGCCAATTTACACTTTCGTATTTTGTCATATTCGTTTTAATGATTACGTCTGTCGGTTCCTACTTTGTTCTGATAGAGGATAGGCACGCGACGCTAGATCTGGCTGGACACCAAGGTATGCTTAGCCAAAAAATGGCAAAAGAAGCATTCTTGGTCAGTCAAAATATTGAGAATATATCCAGTCTAAATAAGTCAATAGGTATTTTTGAGTCCACTCATAGGGCCTTGCTCAGTGGCGATAAGCAACTTGGAGTGGTCCCGCCGATCAATAAGGAGGTGAAGGATCAATTGTCGCGAGTTGGTAAGCTCTGGTCTAGCTATAAAGTGACGATAAAAAGCTACGCAGAATCCCCCTCTAAAGAGCTACTTCAAAAAGTTAAATCCGAAAACTCCGCCATTTTGAAGCAATTGAATTCAGCTGTTGGCTTGATGGTATCCGATACTTCTAGAGCGGCACAATTTCAGCGTTCGTTGGTGGTCTTTCTAGGTATATGCATCATCACTGTGGTTCTTATTAGTCGTCTTGTTGGTATGTATTGGTTGATGGATCAGATTCGTCTTTTACGTGATCGTTTAGTGGAGGTCAGTAAAAACGATTTTTCCCATCGAATTGATGCCGAGGTTAGCGATAATGAAGTTGGCGATATGTTTGCAGCATTTAATACCATGTTGACGGAAGTGGGGAATGTTGTTTCAGGTGTAAAAAACTTAGCCATTGGTGTACAAAAAGATGTTGTCAGTGTTGATGGGGCCGCATCGATTTCTGAAGCTAGTGTATTAAAGCAGAATCGAGAGCTTGATGCGGTCGCTACAGCCGTAAACGAAATGTCTGCAACGGTTCATGAGGTAGCGGAAAATGCGACCGAAACAGCCGCGGCGGCTAGTCTTGCAAACGAGAAAGCGCAAGAGGGGCATAAAGTTGTAGAATTTTCGTATCAATATATTTCACAAATGAGTGATCAACTTACCGGGGCTGCAGGTGTTATGCAGCAACTTGACGCCGACAGTCAAGAAATAGGGCAGGTCTTGTCGGTAATCACGGGTATTGCTGAGCAAACCAATCTACTTGCGCTCAATGCCGCTATTGAAGCCGCGCGTGCAGGTGAGCAGGGGCGCGGTTTTGCTGTAGTGGCGGATGAAGTACGAACGCTCGCCAGTAAAACTCAGGAATCGACCGAAGAAATTCGCAAAATCATTGAACGTTTACAAAGCCAAAGTACCAAAGCGGTTGATGTGATGGAGTCTAGTAGTGAGCAAGCTCGAGAGAGTGCCGAGCAGACGCGTAAAGCAAACCAATCGCTTGTTGAAATAGTTGATGCTGTATCTCGAATATTGGATATGAGTACGCTGATAGCGACAGCATCCGAAGAGCAAGCGGCCGTTGTGAATGAAGTAGATAGAAATATTACCAATATTGCTCACGAGGCTCAGGAGAGTTCTCAAGCCGTTTCAGGATTGAAAGCCACATCAGCACAGATGGTGGTTAATTCCAAAGAGTTAAACGCTTTGGCAGATAGATTTTCGGTTTAGTTGCGGTTTAGTTATATTTGCTAGAAAAACTCAGTTTGGGCAAATAGCCTGTTAAAACCGAAGGATACGTTTGATAGTGTATTTGTAGGTAGGCCGTCAAATAGATACGCTATCTTTTGATAGTGTATCTCACTCGTATCTCACGAGAATAATTTACGGCTTGATTACGTGATCGTTGTGATCGTTTAAAGTAGCTATCGTAAAATTATGTCTCCCTAAAAAAATACGACTGTCTATCAATATCCTTTTTTAATGGTCTTTTTGGGCCTTTAATAGTCAAATTGTCATGGCTCAATTCTAAATAAATTTAGGTTTAGTCAATAATATGACGAGAGCCTTTCGATTTGTGTTGGTCTAGTTTCAACTGATTTTACCGCCTTTTCATTCCTGTTTTATCTCTTAATAAAGTTGTAGGCTATAATTCAATCCATATTTTGGACGAAAATTACAGCGTGTTTCCAGAGTATTATTTGATGTTTTTTAAAGCCTCATAGTGTCGGAAAATTAACTAGATCGTTATTGCATAGGCCTAAATTTTATCTAGTAAGTGATTTCGGGCCTACGCGTAATTTCCGCTAATGAGTGTCCATCCGTAAATGGTTCGGCGCGAGGGTGCGATAAATATTTACAGATACTTGTCGCGCAGTGTAGGTTTTTCCATAGGTATACTGGATTTGCCAGTACTACATCTGAAAAAACGGTTAGTGTAAGCGTTTTAAGGTCTTAAATGCTTGTCCGGTAACGTTTTAATCTCGTTACTGATTTGTAGTGGCACGGGAGCATCTTTTCAGGTTGTGCTTCTGCGGCTTATGTAAGAGTCAGAGCGAGTAGGCTTAAAGCACTGTATTAATCAGCTTGAGCGAAAGGAGTCGTGGAGATTGAATAGGTTGTTGCTGCTAGAGTGATTACCTTGCGGCGTGGCGTATCTATTGTATCTACCTACATGTGCTAACATTTCGCGTAATGAAAAGGTTGAAGGGTTCAAAGGCTGTGTTTGAATGTAAAGACTGTTCAAAATACAGTCTAATGTAAGTCAATGTACTATTTACTGCATTGACCCTTATCTACTCACATCTCATACTTATATGTATTAAGTTTTTGCAATTCAGATGCCTGTTACTCGCGTTGATGAGATATATGAGATATTAAAATCTCTATTAATGGATAAGTAGGAACGAATTTTGCGATAGCCTTAAAGTAATCCGATAACTGCCAAGATTTTGGCAATACTTAAGGTAGTAAGTCATCCATGGCCGATTCGTTTCTAAATCATTTACGCTCATTGCCAGGCACAATGACGGCGCAGGGTACGATTTCGAATATACGGGGAATCGGGAAGGGAAACTTAAGTGTTCCCATCTTGCTGCTTGCCCTGCTAGGAATGATGATTTTACCGTTGCCTCCCTTTCTTTTGGATGCATTCTTCTCGTTTAATATCGCACTTTCTATCGTCGTTCTATTGGTGGGCGTATATACCTTGCGGCCATTAGACTTCGCTGTTTTTCCAACAATACTTCTTGTCGCTACGTTATTGCGCCTTGCCCTGAACGTAGCATCCACGCGTATCGTATTATTGTATGGTCACGAGGGGGGAGACGCCGCAGGAAAGGTCATAGAAGCGTTTGGTGAGGTGGTTATCGGTGGTAACTACGCGGTTGGTTTAGTTGTATTTATTATTCTAATTATTATTAACTTTGTTGTTGTAACGAAGGGCGCTGGACGTATTTCGGAGGTAAGTGCACGGTTCACCTTGGATGCAATGCCCGGAAAGCAAATGGCTATTGATGCGGATTTGAATGCGGGTTTAATTGATCAAGAGGAAGCGCGCCAACGGCGTGCTGATGTAGCGGGGGAGGCAGATTTTTATGGTTCAATGGATGGAGCCAGTAAATTTGTTCGTGGTGATTCAATAGCCGGTATTTTAATTTTAGTTATTAATATTATTGGTGGTTTGATTGTTGGTATGGCGCAACACCAACTCGATTTTAATCAGGCTTTAGAAAATTACGTTTTATTAACGATCGGCGATGGATTGGTCGCGCAAATACCCTCATTACTCTTATCTACCTCGGCCGCTATAATGGTGACGCGGGTTAATAGTACCGAAGACATGAACGGTCAGGTACTAACGCAAATGTTTAGTACTCCTAAAGCTATTGTAGTAGCCGGTATTATTCTATTTATTATGGGTGCTATACCCGGTATGCCGCACATACCGTTTCTTGGCTTGGCTGGCATATGCTTTTTTATTGGTTATTACATTCATTTTAAAAACACGCAGGCCGAAGTGGTCGAAGACGGTGGTTTTACGGCAAGAAATCCACAAAATGCTATAAAACCACAAGCCCCTGGCGCCGAGCATAGACCAGCATTAGAAAATAATTCTGGTATGAGCGGCGGCACTGGAAATAGCGCTACAACCGAGCCGGTGGAAGTCAGTTGGGACGATGTGCAGCCTGTCGATATCGTAGGATTGGAGGTGGGGTATCGTCTAATTCCACTGGTTGATAAATCTCAAGGAGGGGAATTATTGGGGCGCATTAAAGGCGTTCGCAAAAAGCTATCACAAGATTTAGGTTTTTTGATTCCTGCAGTTCATATTCGAGACAATCTTGACTTAGTTCCAAACGCCTATCGAATTGCGCTGATGGGTGTAACGATTGGAGAAGGTGAGGTTCACCCGGGTAAATTCATGGCCATTAATCCGGGGCAAGTCTTTGGTAGTCTAGAAGGCATAAAAACGAAGGACCCTGCTTTTGGTTTGGACGCTATCTGGATTGATGATGAGCGTCGTGATCAGGCGCAAACGTTGGGTTACACCGTTGTTGATGGTGCGACGGTTGTTGCTACGCATTTAAATCAAGTCATGCATGCTCATGCGCACGAATTACTTGGGCATGAAGATGTGCAGAAGTGGTTGGATCTATTGGCGGACAAATCGCCTAAGCTCGTTGAGGAGTTGATTCCGGGAACGCTATCAATCAATCAATTACTGAAGGTTTTGCAAGGTTTACTGCAAGAGCATGTTCCCGTCCGTGATATGCGGACGATTTCCGAGGCTTTAGCCGCACATGGCAACAAAGCTATGGACACTCGTTCACTGATCTCCGTTGTGCGTATTGCATTGGCGCGTCAAATTGTTCAAGGCATAGTCGGTCAAGATAAAAACATACCGGTTATTACCTTAGATCCATCTCTGGAACAGTTGTTGCTACAAACTACTCAACAGGCACAAAAAGCTGGCGCCGATGACACCGCTTTTGTTGAGCCGCAATTAGCGGAACGACTTAATCAATCACTGGCGCAGGCCGCGAGAAAACTTGAAGCGAGTGGTAAGCCTTTAGTTTTATTGGTAGCCGCACCACTTCGAAATATGTTGTGTAAGTTTTCAAAGTTTAGTGTTCCAGATATGAAAGTTTTGGCCTATAACGAAGTGCCAGACAACAAAGAAATTACTATTGAAGCAACCGTCGGAGACGCCGGAGCATAGGGCATACAGAGCGATTTACGGTAAGTGAGTTGAATTTGATATGCAGAGGTATAGATTGATGAGAGATAACGATATGCAACAGGAAGTGAAACGATTTGTTGCCCCAAGTATGAGTCGTGCGCTAGAGCTTGTGCGCGATGAAATGGGTCCAGAGGCTATCATTTTGTCGAGTAAGACAGTAGATGGTGGCGTTGAGATTGTTACATCAGTTGAGCGCGACTTAGGAACACGAGGTGTTGATGAGCGGCGGCAATTTGGTCGGAATTTTGACGCGGAACTCGATCAAGTTATGGAAAGTGATACTGCATGGCGGTCGCAGGCTGGAATTCAGCAGGCTGCCGACAGTTATCAAGGTCGGCCTGAAGACAATGACCCTAGATCCTCGTCTAAAAAATCATCTAAAACTGATTTGAGTGTTGCTATAGAGCGCGCTCGTGAAAAAATGTATGAAGCTACTCGTGAAAAAAGAGAACCTAAAGCGCCGGCGGTCCGAAATCAAAAATCACAGTCGTCAGCCCCAGAGCTTAGTGCGCGCGCACACGTCCCAGCCTTGAGCGTAAATAATGCAAACGAAGATACACACTTGGGTGAGTTGCGCAGTGAAATAGCCGACTTACGGATGCTTCTAGAGCAGCAAATGTGGTCGTCTTCTTCTCAAACTTCTTCTCAAGGGTCTTTGCCTGCTGCGGCGAGTTCCAAAGAAAGCGATTCACGATTAGTTCAACATTTACGTCGTTTAGGTCTAGAAGAGAATTTGGTCAAACGACTTTCTGACGAGGCTCCTGTAGGGCGCTGTTTAAGCGATACTTGGAAGCTGTGCTTGGCGAACCTTTCTCGCAAAATACCCATACAAAAAGACATGGGACTTGAAGTGGGCGGTGTGTTTTCATTTGTTGGGCCAACCGGTGTCGGAAAGACGACAACGCTCGCCAAAATGGCGGCACGTTATGCCATGAAACATGGGCCGGGAAATGTTGCATTGATCTCAATGGATATTCACAGAGTCGGCGCGTTAGACCAATTAAAAGCCTTGGGTAAGATACTGGATGTGCCCGTCCGCTCCGTAGATGCAAGCAATAGTTTGTTTGGTGTTTTAAATGCGTTGAAGCAATTCAAGTTGGTGCTGATCGATACGGCTGGTTTTCGTCACGGTGATCCTTTACTAAAAGCACAGCTGGCGCAGCTTGATGAGCAAAATGCGGTAAAACGAATTCTAGTGCTTTCTAGTAGTAGCCAGTATCAAACATTAAAAGCTTCAATCCATGCGTTTAGCTCGAGCAAGAATATTGACGCATGTGTCCTTACGAAGCTTGATGAAGCCTCTAGTTTGGGGGAGGCTATTAGTGCCGTAGTTGAGCATCAATTACCATTGGCCTATACAACTGACGGACAAAACATTCCAAAAGACATCAGTGAGGCTCGCAGTGCGAACATTATTGCGCAAGCCGTGGCGATAAGTCGTGAGCAGGACGCAAATCAAAGAGCCTTTGGCGATTAGTGAAAATCCGTCGGCACAAGCGTCAAACTGAACTAAAGTTAATGAATTAACTGCGTAGTAAAAATTGCAGTAAAACGAGTAGAGCGAATGAGTAATCACCCAATTAAAGTAATTGCAATAACCGGTGGTAAAGGCGGGGTGGGTAAGACCAATCTCTCGGTGAATTTGAGTGTGGCTTTATCCGAAATGAATCGACGAGTAGTCCTAATGGATGCCGATTTAGGTTTAGCGAATGTCGACGTACTATTGGGACTTAAAGTAAAGCATACCGTAGCCGATGTGTTGGATGGGACGCACACGATGCGGGATATTCTTTTGAATGGCCCGGGAGGCGTGAAAATTGTTCCTGCGACCTCAGGGTTACAACAATTAACTCAATTAAGTTCACACGAGCACGCCTCACTTATCCATGCTTTTAGCGATATTAGTGATCAATTAGATGTGTTGGTAGTTGATACTGCCGCGGGCATTTCCGATATGGTTGTAAACTTTGTTCGAGCCTGTCAGGAAGTTGTCGTCGTTGTATGTGATGAGCCTTCGTCCATTACTGATGCTTATGCATTGATGAAGCTCCTAAATAAAGAGCATGGTGTCTTTCGGTTTCGAATTATTGCCAACATGACGCGCTCAACCCAAGAGGGAATTAACCTCTTTAATAAATTGAACTCTGTATGTGAGCGATTTCTCGATGCATCACTGCAATATATGGGTAACGTACCTTTTGATGAAAGCGTTCGCAAGGCTGTGCAAATGCGTAAGCCGTTGATCGAAATGGCTCCACGCAGTAAAGCCGCACTCGCGATAAAAACATTAGCGCAAAAAATTGACCAATGGCCTGTGCCGAGTGGTCCCAGAGGGCATTTAGAGTTCTTTCTTGAGCGTTTACTCCAAAACGCTCAAGCGGGCGGGGTGTACTAGGCTGTCTTATGTCTGAATCTCAAGCCGACAATTTAAGAGCTTATACTCAGTTACCGACTGAAGCGGTTGAGATCGATGTCAATGAATACGCCTATCTGGTGAAGCGTATTGCGCATCATATGATGGTACGGATGCCAGCCTCCGTGCAGGTAGAAGATTTAATTCAATCCGGCATGGTCGGTCTGATAGAGGCCGCTAGAAAGTATGATGCTGGCAAGGGTGCAAGTTTCGAAACGTATGCGGGTATACGAATACGGGGCTCTATTGTCGACGAGATGCGCCGTGGTGACTGGGCGCCTCGCTCTGTTCATAAAAACGGGCGTGAGATCGCCAGTGCTATTAGTGAAATTGAACATCGAGAGGGGCGCGACGCAAAGGATAGTGAAGTTGCCGAAAAGATGGGCGTTAGTAAAGATGATTACTTTCGTATGGCGAAAGATTGTGCATCTACGCGAATTTTCAGCTTGGACGAAGCCGAGTCTGACGATGATCAACACATAGGTATTCAAGTTGAGGATCATAACGGGGAAAGTCCGGCAAAAAAAGCCTCCAAAGCGGCTCTTAAGAGTGCTCTGGCTAAACATATTACTCAATTGCCAGAGCGAGAAAAGCTCGTGTTGGCACTTTATTACGACGAAGAGCTTAATCTTAAAGAAATAGGCGAAGTACTTGGCGTGTCGGAATCCCGAGTGAGTCAAATACATAGTCAAGCGGCATTGCGCTTACGTTCACGGATGTCTGACTGGTTAAGTTAGAGGTAATTTTTGATTTTTTGTTGTAGTTCATAGGCTTACAGCAATTATATCGAAATCATTCACCTGAAAACTGGTGGAGTTGGTACGAGCGACTAGACTGTAGGCATGGAGTTATAAAAGAGGTGATGCTTACAAGTAAATGCACACTTTTTAGCTGATGTACGTTCAGCAAAGGAGTTTAATTACATTGGATATTATTCTGAACCATCTTGTTAGTGCGACTGTAATTGGGAGCTTGCGTTGGACAAAAATATGAAAATTCTCATCGTTGATGATTTTTCAACCATGAGAAGGATTATCAAAAATCTACTCCGTGACCTTGGGTTTACCAACACACACGAAGCGGATGACGGAACCACGGCTCTACCTATGCTGAAAAGTGGCGATTTTGATTTCTTAGTGACCGACTGGAATATGCCGGGTATGACGGGAATTGATCTGCTGAAAGAAGTTAGGTTAGATGCAAAGTTGTCTTCGTTGCCTGTTTTGATGGTTACCGCCGAAGCTAAGCGAGATCAGATTATCGAGGCTGCGCAAGCAGGCGTGAATGGTTATGTAGTTAAACCGTTTACCGCTCAAGTGCTCAAAGAAAAAATCGATAAGATATTTGAGCGTGTTGGCAATTAGGTTAATCACAGGGTTCGTCGATGGAAAATCAGACCGTTGAGCAAAACGATGATCGTTTTAAGACGCTCTTGCAACAAAGCTCCACGCAGTTGGTGGACGTTTTGCAGAACGATAATTACGATCGAGCTTCCGAAATAATTCATGAATTACTCGAAGCGCGGGATAAGCATATATTCGTATCTGTTGGAAAGTTGACACGTGGGTTACATAACGCGATCGTTAATTTTCATGTAGATGCGGATGTTGATGCTGTGCCGCCCGACATCAAAAATTCTGAAATTCGAGATGCTTCAGATCGTTTGCACTATGTATTAAAACTAACGGAAAATGCCGCCGATAAAACCATGGATAAGGTTGAAGCAATCGCTCCGATAGCGATGAATTTAGGGCAAGAAGCGCATCGTCTACGTGACGAATGGAAAAAATTACGGCGAGGAGAAATATCTAAAGAAGGATTCAAAGAACTTTACGGTGAAATGGATACTTTTTTTGAGCAAATGGGTGCTGGTACCGATCAGTTAAATCAAAATCTCCAAGATATTATTTTGGAACAAAGTTATCAAGATTTAACAGGGCAAGTTCTAAAAAAAGTTATCGGTTTAGTTACCGATGTTGAAAATGAACTCGTGAATCTTATACGAATTGCAGGGCAAGTCGAAGAAGTAACCGGTCTAGCTTCAGAAGATGCTGTAGCGGCCGAAGCTGTAACTAATAACATCGAAGCGGAAGGTCCGGCGATGCATGTAGAAAAGCGAGAAGATGTTGTAAACGGTCAAGATGACGTCGATGATCTCCTCTCCAGCCTAGGCTTTTAAGGAGCGATAATGGCGTTTGGCGAAGACGAAGAAATCCTTCAAGACTTCTTAGTGGAAGCTGGGGAGATTATCGAGACTCTTTCCGAAGAGTTAGTGAAGCTCGAACAGGCTCCCGATGATAAGGAACTCTTAAATTCAATATTTAGAGGTTTTCACACGGTCAAAGGCGGTGCTGGTTTTTTGCAACTTACGGCTATGGTTGATTGTTGTCACGTAACAGAAAACCTTTTCGATATTCTACGTAATGGTGATCGCAGCGTTACGGCGGAGTTGATGGATGTTGTACTTCAGGCTCTCGATACCGTTAATCAACAATTCGCACAAATTCAAAATGGCGATGCTCCTGCACCGGCGCTACCTGAACTCATTCGAAATTTAGAGAAACTCGTTGCCGGTGAAGATATTTCAGTTTATGAAACTACTGCGGCGGAAGCATCTACTGTCGGAAGTGATTCAAATCAAACAGGGAAAATCGACTTAAGTGATGAAGAATTTGAAGGTTTTCTAGACGCTATTGGAGGTGAAGCCCCTGTAGCCACTACTGGAGGTACGGTATCGAGTAGTGATGAAATATCTGAAGATGAATTTGAAAATCTACTAGATCAATTACATGGTTCTGGTAATGCTCCAAGTACAGGTGCTAATACGGCCGAAAAGTCGAGCACTAATACGCCTCCTAAAGCGGCGGCGAGTTCCAGAGCATCATCCGACGAAATATCGGAAGACGAATTTGAAAACCTACTAGATCAATTACATGGTAGCGGTAAGGCTCCTAGTATCAAGAGTGCTGCACCTAGCGATACTGCTAGTGCAGGGGCTAGAGATAAGAGCGGTAGTTTAATTTCTGATGATGAATTTGAAGATTTACTCGATCAATTACACGGCAAGGGTATGGGGCCGACACATGATGTCGTGGCAAGTCCAAAATCTGCCGTAACACCTAAGTCTAATCCACCAGTATCCGCACCAAAAACTACACCAGTGGCCAAGGCGGCGCCAAAACCTGAAAAATCCTCTATTGCACCTGATAGTAAGGCACCCGTTGTAAAAAAAGAAGGCGCTCAAAATGCAGCGGCTCAAGGTGAAACAACCGTTCGTGTCGATACTCAACGACTTGATGACATTATGAATATGGTTGGTGAGTTGGTTTTAGTTCGTAACCGTCTCGTGAGGTTAGGATCCGAGAGTGCTGACGAGGCTATGCAAAAAGCGGTTGCGAATCTTGATGTCGTAACAGCTGATTTACAAACGGCTGTGATGAAGACACGCATGCAGCCAATCAAAAAAGTATTTGGTCGTTTTCCTCGAGTTGTTCGAGATTTGGCGCGTAACCTTAAGAAAGAAATTAATTTAGAGTTAAAAGGTGAAGAAACTGATCTTGATAAAAATTTAGTTGAAGCTCTAGCAGATCCTCTTGTGCATTTGGTTAGAAATTCAGTTGACCACGGTATAGAGCTTCCAAGTGTGCGTGAATCTAGCGGCAAGTCTCGAGTAGGTAAAGTGATACTGGCCGCGGAGCAAGAAGGTGATCACATATTGTTGTCGATTACCGACGATGGTGCTGGCATGGACCCGGACACCTTGCGCGATAAAGCCGTCGAAAAAGGTATTATGGATCAAGATGCGGTCGCTCGTTTAAGTGATGTTGATGCGTTTAATTTAATTTTTGCCCCAGGTTTTTCAACAAAAACCGAAATATCTGATGTTTCCGGTCGTGGCGTAGGCATGGATGTTGTTAAGACCAAAATCACTCAGTTAAATGGTTCGATCGAAATAGCGTCAAAACTGGGCGAAGGTACTCGAATTGTTATCAAGGTTCCATTAACACTGGCTATTATGCCGACGTTAATGATTATGGTTGGTCGTCAAACGTTTGCTTTGCCGCTTGTTAGCGTCAATGAAATTTTCCATATGGACCTTACTCGAATTAGCGTAGTGGATAGTCAGGAATGTATCGTGATTCGCGAAAAAACAATTCCTGTTTTTTACTTGAAACATTGGCTGGTTAAAGGAGGGGGGTCAGCTACAAACCCAGAGTCAGGGCATGTGGTGATCGTATCCGTTGGAACTCAGCGTGTTGGCTTTGTAGTGGATCAACTTATTGGTCAAGAAGAAGTTGTTATAAAACCACTTGGTAAATTATTACATGGCACACCTGGTATGGCGGGTGCGACAATTACGGGTGATGGCACAATCGCATTAATACTAGACGTACCTTCTATGTTAAAACGCTACGCATAAGAATTTTTTGTCGGAACATTTATAGGCAAAAAATATTCAGCAATATCTGGAGAGAAAGTGGCTTATAAAGTACTGATAGTTGACGATTCAAGTTTTTTTCAAATGCGTTTGAAAGATATTGTCAATGAACACCCCGACTTGCAGGTAGTTGGTGTTGCTTCGAATGGTCAAGAAGCTATTGATTTAGAGGACAGCCTTCGTCCCGATGTTATATCGATGGATTATGAAATGCCGCTTATGGACGGTATTACTGCAATTAAAACACTCATGCAACGTCGTCCAATTCCAATTATTATGTTTTCGTCCATGACTTATGAAGGTGCTCGTATAACCTTAGATGCATTGGATGCTGGCGCGGTTGATTTCATGCCAAAAAACTTCGCTGAAGTTAGTCGTGATTCAGTAAATATGAAGAAAAAACTTCATGAAAAACTGCTTACTTTTGCTCGTAAAGCAAAGCCAATGGCGGGGTCTAGTAAACCTCTTTTACGTCCAGCATCTTCACAGCCGATACAATCTAAGCTTCAGCGGAACTCAAACCTCACGTCCCCATTACGTCGAAAAAAATCCTCTCTTAAGGGGCGTGTAAAAATACTTCTTATAGGGGCATCTACGGGTGGACCCGTTGCTGTTACAGATATTATTACTAAGCTTCCGGTAGGCTTCCCTTTGCCGATAATCGTCATTCAGCATATGCCGGAAAATTTCACTCGGGCTTTTTCAGAGCGAATGAACAGGCAGTCGGCCCTATCGGTAAAAGAAGCTGAGACTGGCGATGTTGTTAAACCTGGTCACGTCTATGTTGCGCCTGGTGGGAAGCAATTGATGTTCGAAAAGAACGGGAAGTGTTTAAAAATAATTCAAGGTGATGATCGAGTAAATTACAAGCCGTGTATCGATATAACTTTTGCATCGGCAGCGGGAATTTACGGTGACTCAATCCTTGGGATTATTTTAACGGGAATGGGGGCTGATGGCTGTGAAGGTTCTAGGCTACTTAAGCAAAAAGGCTCCAGTATTTGGGCGCAAGATAAAAATAGCTGTGTTGTTTATGGCATGCCTGCGGCCGTTAAAAATGCGGGTTTAGTGGATGCTGAGTACAGTGCAGGCGAATTTTCTCAGGCCTTGGCATCAGAGTTCTAAGCATCATGGATATTCTTAGTATCGTAGGTGTTATTCTTGGGTTTGCGGCGTTAATCGGTGGTAATTTTCTGGAGGGAGGCTCATGGTCGACACTGAGTAACGGTCCTGCCGCGCTTATCGTTATTGGTGGGACTGTTGGGGCGGCCATGTTACAAACGCCGTACTCGGGACTAAAGCGTGCTTTATTAATTTTCCCATGGGCTATTCGGCCTCCTCATCAGAAATTTAAAACAGGAATAAATCAAGTCGTTGCTTGGGCAAAAACCGCAAGGAAGGAGGGGCTTCTGGGGTTGGAAAATTTATCTGAACGAGAACAAGATGCTTTTTCAAAAAAAGGACTGCAACTTCTGGTTGATGGTAGCGATCCAGATGTTATTCGGCATGTACTCGAAACAGATTTAATTGTAGCCGAGCAACGAGATGTTGATGCCGTTCAATTTTATGAATCTATGGGAGGTTATGCTCCTACGATCGGTATTATTGGCGCCGTTATTGGTTTGATACATGTTATGCAAAATTTGGGTGACCCATCAGAATTAGGGTCGGGAATTGCTGTTGCATTTGTCGCTACTATCTATGGCGTTGCATTGGCAAATTTATTTTTTTTACCTGTTGCCAATAAATTGAAGTCGTGCATTAAAGAACAGTCTCAATTTCGTGAATTGATTATAGAAGGTATTATATCAATCGCGGATGGAGAAAATCCTAAATCAATAGAAATGAAGTTAAGTGGCTATTTGCATTAGTTGTATTAGGCTTTTCGGTACTCTAATCGATCTAGGCTTGTTTTTAGTATCTTCGCATCTTCTCGATGAAGCGTTTTTTGGGCGTATAACACTAAGGGGTTTATGATGCTTCGGCGTGCTAACTTAGACAGTAAAATTAGCCATGAACGCTGGCTGGTGTCGTATGCCGATTTTATTACATTACTTTTTGCGTTCTTTGTCGTTATGTATTCCATTTCTCAAGTCAACGAGAATAAATATAAGCAACTATCTGAGACTCTAGGGTCGGCTTTTTCCAACTCCTCTCAAAAGATTTTACCTTCAAGTGATATTGAACCGTCTTCAGCTAGTTTAGATTTTATTTTTGAAGAAGTTCTTGAAAGTTTTAATGTTGAGGGACAGGTAAAAACGGGAGGGAATGAAAACTGGATCGAGCTGAGCTTAAATAGTGAATCGTTGTTTGAAAGTGGTAAAGCTCAACTGAATACGGATTCCAATGATTTACTTCGTGAGTTGGCTTTAACCTTAGCGTCATATAGCGATGAAATTCAAATTATCGGTCATACCGATAATGTTGCAATTAATAACGCGCAATTTAAAAGCAATTGGGAGTTGTCTACGGCGCGAGCTGTGAGTTTTGTTCAGCGTATGCAGGATGTAGGTGTTGCTCCTGAGCGATTGTCGGCTGTCGGCTATGGCGAGTACCGACCGCGTGCCGATAACGCTACAGCGGACGGGCGTAGCAAAAATAGACGCTTAGTTATACGTATTACTAAGGCAAAGCAAGGAGTAGAGGCACCTCAAGAGCCAGCAGTAGATTTAACGACTGTTGTAAAAGACTTACCAGAAGCACAAGCGGTTGAAGGTGTGATAAAACCTGTAAGATTGCGCAGTGGCGATTTACTTTTTAGCTCAGACCCTGATTTACCACGTTCAACTAGAGAGTAATAGCGGCATAGCATTTGCAATAGCAATAGTGATAGCAATAGCGATAGCATTATTGTAAAGAAAAGGCCTTAATTAATCGGTAAAAATTTATATAAGGGGCTGAATTTGCCGCCAAGCGGCAATATTTGAAACAATTTTAAATTTTGAGCTGTGGAGAATGCGTGAAAGTTTGGACAATTGCGAATCAAAAAGGCGGCGTTGGTAAAACAACGACGGCTATCGCTCTTGCGGGAATAGCTGCAGAGCTGCGCGCACGTGTTCTACTTTTAGATTTGGATCCTCATGGTTCGCTCACGGCCTACTTTCGTTTGAACCCCGATCAACTGGAAGCCAGTGGCTTTAAATTATTCGAAGAGCATAAGTCGCTAAGTGCTGACTTTGTAGCGCAATTGATTCAACCTACCCCGTTTGCGAATATTCAGCTTATCCCTGCGTCTGTAGCACTAGCAACATTAGAGCGGCGATCCATCGGCGAAGGGCTGGGCTTGGTGATAAAAAAGACATTGGATCTAGTGCGTGATGATTATGATTTTGTCATGCTTGATTGTCCGCCTCAGCTCGGCGTTCTACTGGTAAATGCACTGGCTGCATGTGATCAATTGATAATTCCCGTACAAACGGAGTATTTAGCTATCCAAGGCTTGGAGCGCATTCTACATACGCTCAAGATGCTAGGGAAGTCGCAAAAAAATGTTTTACCCCATACGGTTGTTCCCGTTATGTATGATCGGCGCACGCAGGCCTCTATTGGCAGTCTGCGGACGTTAAGAAATGACTATACGGATATAATCTGGGCTGGGAAAATACCGGTAGATACTCGCTTTCGTGACGCTAGTAAGGCCGGGGTTCCGCCGAGCATCTTTGACCCTAAGTCGCGCGGTATAATCGCGTATCGTTCACTGTTTAAATATTTAAATGACAACGCGCTAAAACCGTCGAGTGAGGGCTAGGGCGTGACTAACGAAACGACGCATAGTGCGTTGCAGGGCTATTTTGATGAGCTATTAGTCGATAGTTCATCGACGGATCGCTCATTAATCGACAGGCCAGTGACTAATGAAACCGGTTCTGGCGATGAATCTAAATCTGCAGATGATAAGTCTACTGGGTATGAGTCTAAAGGATTAAATTCTCGGAATGCGGGTGTAAAGTCAGTTGTCGAAAACGTTGATGCCAATGAGACGGTAAGTCCATCAATCTCACCTAATTCACCAAGTTCAGCAAGTTCAGCAAGTTCAGCAAGTTCAGCAAGTTCACCAAGTTCACCAAGTTCACCAAGTTCAGAAAGTTCAGCAAGTTCACCAAGTTCACCAAGTTCAGAAAGTTCAGAAAGTTCAGAAAGTTCAGAAAGTTCAGAAAGTTCAGAAAGTTCAGAAAGTTCAGAAAGTTCAGAAAGTTCAGAAAGTTCAGAAAGTTCAGAAAGTTCAGAAAGTTCAGAAAGTTCAGAA
>JBLIMQ010000069.1:0-23643 GCA_047638775.1 Flavobacteriales bacterium | reverse complement strand
ACTAGAGAAGACCACCATGAATCAAAATACGCTATCTATATTCGATCATGTTATCTGTGGTGTTGATCGTGCACTACGAACCTTGAGTCCAAACACAGTCGATGCCGGTAGAAGCTCACCATCAAAAGCTAAAAGCAATAGTGAGCTTAGTGAAAAAGAGCGTAAACATGCGGCTGGCTTGATGCGTGTTAACCACGCTGGTGAGGTATGCGCACAGGCGTTATATCAGGGCCAAGCTATAGGAACGAAGTTACCGGGTATTCGAGCCGAAATGGAACATGCCGCCGATGAAGAAATAGACCACCTTGCGTGGTGCGAAGAAAGAATCACGGATTTGGGTAGCCATACCAGCCTACTTAACCCTGTGTGGTATGGCATGTCCTTCGGAATTGGTTTGGCCGCAGGGAAAATTAGCGATAAAATCAGTCTTGGTTTTGTCGCCGCAACCGAAGAGCAAGTATGCATTCACTTACAAGATCACTTAGGCTCACTGCCCGAAGGTGATAAAAAATCACGAGCCGTAGTCGAGTTGATGCTTGAAGATGAAGCCAAACACGCCCACACAGCCCTAGAAGCCGGCGGGGCTGAATTTCCAGCGCCAGTCAAAGCTGGAATGAGTCTTGTTTCAAAAGCAATGACCTTTAGCTCATATAGAATCTAAGCTATACCGAACCTAGCTCATACCAAATATAAGCTAAACGGAATCGACCTTGAGGCTATATTGCGCTCAAGACCGATTCCGAGATCTAAATCCAGACTGTACTATCTAAGCCCTAAGCCCTAAGCCTCAATCATTTCATAGCTATGACTAACATCAACGCCTGCACGCTCTAGCATAATCGACGCAGAGCAATATTTTTCAGCCGAAAGCTCAACTGCACGCTTAACTATAGCTTCTTTCAGTTTTGTTCCCTTCACCACAAAGCGCAAATGTATCTTGGTAAACACGGAAGGAACCTCATCGGCGCGATCAGCATCAATTTCAACGTGACACGATTCGACTTGCTGACGAGATTTTTCGAGGATACTCACAACATCGAAAGATGAGCAGCCACCTAAACCCAGCAATAGCATTTCCATTGGCCTAGGGCCTTGATTTTCGCCGCCATGATCAGGAGGGCCATCCATAACAATTTCATGCCCACTCCCTGATTCACCAACAAATTTAGCCTTACCGTCCCAGCGTACAACTGCTTTCATGATATTTGTTTAACTCTCTATTATTTCGATATTGGATAATAACAACATAGTTTATCGCATTAATTCGCCCCATGTTGTCCGCGTTTTGGGATGCAGCCTTTCTTCTATCAAAAAAACTGTTCGAATTTAGCAAGTCGCGAGTTATACTCGATAATTAGCTCAAACCGTACGGTAGAGCATTGGCGCGTATTAACACCTTTGGTTAAGCATTCGACTTATTAAGCTATGGAATGGCTTAATGAATATACTGGACGTAACACTTTAGGTAGAGGAAATAAATTTTGGCTACGGCATCACTTACCCCACACATTAAAAATGTCGATACGTTTTTATCTCATTGTCATCGGCGCCGCTATCCAGCCAAAAGTACATTGATTTATGCTGGCGACTCGAGCGATTCTTTATACTACATCGTCAAAGGTTCCGTAACGGTCCTAATTGAAGATGAAGAAGGTCGCGAAATGATCGTAACCTACTTGAACGACGGTGATTTTTTTGGCGAAATGGGTCTTTTTGACGAAGAAGATTCTCGCTCAGCCTGGGTTCGGGCTAAGACAGAGTGTGAAATTGCTGAAATATCCTACGCAAAGTTTTTTGAGATTTCAGAAGCTCACCCAGACTTTCTATTTGCACTTGGCGTGCAAATGGCGCGACGCCTACGAAACACCACCCGCAAAGTGGGTGACCTCGCGTTTCTAGATGTAACAGGTCGTGTGGCTCGAACACTACTCGACTTATGCAAAGAGCCTGATGCTATGACTCACCCAGATGGCATGCAAATTAAAATAACACGCCAAGAGATTGGCCGTATTGTAGGTTGCTCTCGCGAAATGGTTGGACGAGTATTAAAAACACTTGAAGAGCAAGGCTTAGTCTCTGTGAAAGGTAAAACCATGGTTGTTTACGGCACACGTTAAACAGCAATTTCAGACACATAAAAAAGGCTCCGTATGGAGCCTTTTTTATGTGTGATAGCTTTTTATGTGCGATACATCTTTAAGTATAGTAACGTTTATTTATGGCTGCTAGGGCCGAGTTGGCATTAAAAAAAGAATTCCTTCAGTTTTAGTCCCGGCTCATCAGCACGCATAAAGGTTTCGCCAACAAGAAACGCATTCACGTTTTTTGCACGCATAGCGTCAACATCCACACGTTCTAATATGCCGCTTTCAGTAACGACAATTTTATCACTGGGAATCGACGACAACAGCTCGTAAGTATTGCTTAAACTCACCTCGAATGTGTGAAGGTTGCGGTTATTAATTCCTATTAATCGGTTAGGCAATCGTAAGGCCTGCTCCAGCTCCCCGACATCATGGACTTCAACTAAAACATCTAAGCCAATCGACAAAGCCAAGTCGTTCAAACTATTCAAACTTCCCTCATCTAGCGCAGCAACGATCAATAAAATACAATCTGCCCCCATAGCTTTGGCTTCGTATACTTGATACGGAGCCACAATAAAATCCTTCCGTATAACAGGTAATGAGACCGCAGCGCGAGCTTCCTGTAAATATTGTTCACAACCTTGGAAGAAATCTTTGTCCGTTAATACAGACAAACACGCAGCGCCCCCATCTTCATAACTTATCGCAATTTCAGCCGGCTTAAAATTCTCACGGATAACACCTTTGCTTGGTGATGCTTTTTTTATCTCTGCAATAACCGCAGGTACACCAGCATCGATTTTACGCTCAATAGATGATACGAAACCTCGCATAGAATCTTGCCGCGCCGTGCTGCGCTCTTTAAGCTCACCCAAAGAGTACTGTTCACTTCGTTCTTGTATTTCTTCGAATTTACGGGCGATTATTTTTTTTAATACCGTCGGAGTATTCACGATTATCCTTTTTAAAGGCATTCTCATACTGAGAGAGCCCTCTTGATTAATTTGATTGAGTAAAGTCAGCTAAAGCTTTTAATTTTTCAGCCGCCGCTCCACTGGCCAGCGCGTCTTCAGCCATCTCAACGCCTAGTTTAATCGAGGACGCCAAGCCTGCCACATAAATTGCAGCTCCCGCATTGAAGGCAATTATCGCGCTTGCTTTGTGTGCTACATCGCTTGTGTCGCCGGCAAAGGCTGAACGGATTAACGCTAAACTCTCTTCGGCACTAGCAACACCCAAACCGTCTAGATTAGTCGATGATATCCCAACATCTTCCGGCTTCAGAGTATATTCACGGAGTTCACCGTCCTTAAGTTCGGCAACATACGATTCAGCCGCAATACTCAGCTCATCAAGACCGTCTTTCGCGTGAACGACCAAAACATGCTCACTACCTAAGCGCCCTAAAACTTCAGCCATAGGCCGACATAGTCCAGCGTCAAAAACGCCTAGAACCTGTCGCTTTACACCAGCAGGGTTAGTCATAGGCCCAAGCATATTGAATATCGTACGCATGGCAAGCTCGCGCCTAGCGCCAATGGCGTGCTTCATGGCGCCGTGATGCGCTGGAGCAAACATAAAACCAACGCCGAGCGTTTCGACGGCCCGGGCAACACGTTCAGGGCTTACCGTTAGATTAACTCCAGCAGCCTCTAGCACATCAGCGCTCCCTGTAGAGCTGGATACGGATCGATTCCCATGCTTAGCAACGCTTCCCCCGGCCGCTGCGACAACAAACGCAGAAGCCGTCGAAACATTAAATAAATTCGCGCCGTCGCCTCCGGTACCACATGTATCTACTAAGTTATCGGCTTGAATTGTCACTGGCGTCGCCAATTCACGCATAACTTGCGCGGCACCGGTAATTTCATCAACAGTCTCCCCCTTCATTCTCAAAGCGACTAATAACGCACCAATTTGCGCATCACTCGCTTCACCGGTCATAACTGCGCGCATAACATCAGCCATTTGACCCTGGCTAAGGTTTTGGTTTTCAACCAACTGAGCTATTGCCTGCTGTATATTCATGATTAGATCCGTGTCTCTATCAAAATTTAGTCTAGTATTTTTAGTATCTTACGTTTTTACAATCTTATATTTTTACTATCTGTAGCTTTAGAATTTTATAGCTTTAGAACTTTATAGCTTTAGAAAATTTGCCAGCAGCTGATGGCCGCACTCACTCGCAATTGATTCGGGATGGAACTGCACACCATAAATCGCAAGCCGTTCATGACGCATCCCCATGATCTCATCAAATTGACTCGCATTTTCCGTCCAAGCATCGACTATAAATTCACCTGGAAGACTATTAACGTCAACCACTAACGAGTGATAACGGGCCACTCGCAGCGGTGAGGGCAATCCCACGTATAGAGCCTCTGAACGATGGAGCAGTAAAGATGTTTTCCCATGCATCGCTTCACGCGCCCGAACTATATTTGCACCGAACGCAGCAGCGATACATTGATGCCCTAAACACACCCCTAATATAGGTACTTGCGATGCAAAGGCGCGAATAAGCTCGACACAGATGCCGGCCTCAACCGGACTACAGGGGCCTGGGGATATAATGATCTTTTCAGGCCTCAAGGCTTTAATTTCATTGAGGCTTAGCTCGTCATTCTTAACAACCTGCACCTCAGCATTTAATTCACGTAAATACTGCACGACATTAAATGTGAAGGAATCATAGTTATCGATCATCAAGATCATGGCTGAGCGATACTCATAAAGGCATAGCCAGCTATTATATGCTGCAATCAGAAGCAAACAAACGTCGAATATTACTTCATGAGAACGCAAAGGCAACGTAGAATAACGAATAGACGTTTCAAACTTAGCCAAAAAACAAAATCTTTCACTATACGTAGCGTTTTTCGCATAATTCTTGCACGTTTATTGCTTAATAACGACTTGGCTTGTCGCAAAGAATCCTTGCCACTTGAAAAAAACAACGTCATACACCTAAACTTAGCTACGGAATTAGCACAGAGATTACTCGATGAGCGCTTTAAATGAAGGAATACGCCACTCTACAGTCACAACGCTGCCAACCATATTGCAGCGTGAGCGGGAGATACTGCAGCAAATTTTAGAGCAAAGCCTTGAGTCATCAAAGCAACTGCTTGAACAGTTATTCTCAGCTACTGACGACTTACTTTACGAATTGTCTGACCGCGCATCGACCAATAATGAAGAAAACCTCTATTTTGAAGCCATGCGAGAGATTCGCATCAAGAAAAAACGTTTAACCGAAGGCTTTATTGAGTCGTATGTCGAAAATTTTCACAAAATTGCTGAGAGATGCCAACAAAATAAGCCGAATACGCACGATGACGTAGACGAAAGTGAATTATCCATACTTAACCGAGAAGAACTGGAAACATTACTTGCGCAAAAAAATATGGCCGCAAGAACACGAGATAGCTATAAAATCGAACTGCACGATCTTGAGTCTCGCTTAAATCACTTTATCGCTCGCTGTACCATCCATAAAGACACCAACCCGCTCGACCCACTGCAGTTGTCGAGCAGCTTCGTTAAGGCTTGTACCGAAAACCTTAACTTAGAGATCAAAACACGGCTTATATTCTTTAAATTGTTCGAAAAGCACTATTTGAAACAACTAGGCCATATCTATGCCGACGCGAATAGTCATTTAATCGATTTGGGCATACTACCTAAGGTACCGCGCAAGCATATAGGCGAAAAATCAAATAAAGATCAACGATCTACCGCTATTCGAGCTCAAGAAGAATCCGACAACAATTTCCCCGACTACCACCGCCCTGATCGTCGCCGTCCGTTTCAATTAGAAGCTAACGCTCTAACGTCGTTAATGTCATCTATTCGAGCGGCTCAAAAAGCCATGTCACCTGGTGCGCAAGCTTTCTCTAGCTATCAAAACTATAGCGGCAACCCTGGGCCGGTTATGGCTTCTCCAGAGCTAACCGAGATACTCACCGACTCGCAACGAAATGTCGATGAACAGATATCAATAGATACCCCAAGAAATCTCCTAACGGGTATCGTTGCGGATATCCTTTCTCTAAAGGACCCGGAAGAGCCACAGGCGCTTGATCAACCAGACGAAGACGTTATTAATCTGGTCGCGTTGTTCTTTGACAAGTTATTGGAAGATGAGAGCCTTCCTGTTGCTGTGCAGTCATTAATATGTCGCTTGCAAATACCGGTATTAAAAGTAGCCCTACATGACAAGACCTTTTTAACGGACGACATTCATCCTGCGCGTATTTTACTCAATACAATTACCGAGGCTGGCCTAGCCTTCGACGACAGCAAACCGCTAGAGCGCGATCCGATCTATCGCCTTATTGTCGAAGGCGTACAAAAAACCAACATCCAATTTAAGCTAGACAACAATATATTCCGGGAGTTTACCCGCAAACTGCTTGAGAAAATGGAGACCGAACAGAAGAAATCATCTGTTGTCGAGTCACGAACAAATCAAACAGAGGCAGGCAAAGCAAAACTGCGTGCTGCGCGTACTTTTTCGCAGGCGGCTCTCTATGACAAACTTAAAGACGCGAGCTTACCTACGGTCCTAAGCCAATTTCTAACCGGCTCCTGGCTTCAAGTCATGGTAATCACATATATTAGAAACGGTAAAGAAGAAGCCGCATGGGTTGAAAACGAACAACTTATCGGAGATCTTATTTGGGCCGCGCAAGACCACAAAGACGAAAAATCGCTCGAACGGAAGGAACGTTTAGTACCTGGCATACTAAATCGAATCGCACTTGGGCTTGAGCACGTCATAGACAATACCGTTATTCGACAAGAAAAAGTTAATGCCATTGCGGAACAACTAAAAACAGTCGCGTCAATAGACGTCAAAGCACCTCAAGGCTTAAGCAACGAGCAAAAAGATCTATTAGGTAAAACAGACGAAAGCCAAAAAACTTGGGACGAAATGACCGCACTTGAGCGGCAACAAGTTCGTTACGAAGAGCTCTCAAGTAAATTTTACATTGATGCTAAAAACATGAACGTGGGCACCTGGATTCAATACGCGCTAGAAGATAAAGGAAAAGAAATCCGATGTAAGCTCAGCGCCAAGATTGATTCAGACAACTATATGTTTGTTAACCGTTTTGGCTTTAAGGTCATTACAAGAACTCGCCGACAATTCGCGTACGACATGCAATTCAATAAGGCAAGACCACTCGACACAACACCTATGTTCGAACGTATCATGGACCGTGTTGTCACTCAAATAAAAAGTCTTACCCAAGAAATGTAAACCAAATTTAACCGGCCTCTCGCTCAATTAGAGAGTTCAAAACAGAGTGGCCGCTCCCCGTACACAAACCAAAAACGAGACGCAATGCCACACGCCTTAACAGTCACTCAAATCGCCTACTCCAGTAGTGCGCTCCTAGCATTAATTCTTGCAGTCACCTTAATACTCAACCTAAAATCCCTTAGCATTAGCCGTAGCATTGTTATTGCAGCCGTGATTGATGTGCTCTGGCTCGTTAGTATCGTTGTATATGCGCCATTTGAAGGCCAAGCAGGTTCTCTAAGTCCAGTTCAACTTGACCATCAAATCAGCATCGTTCTATTTTGGGAAATTCTTCATTACAGTGCTTGGATTATTGTATTGCTGCGTTCTGCACAAAAATTTTGCACTCGTTGCATTCCTAAACAGCTTCGCATTACGACCTATTTAATTGCATTGCTTTTCACCGTTGCCGCCGGAATAAACATCTCGTCGGCGCAGACGAGCAGCAATAGTCTAATCGCTTTAACGTGGAGCGGAATATTATTTTCCGTTCTCAATCTATTGGTCTTAGAGCAGCTCTATCGCAACATGAGTAATGATCGCTTAATTCGCTTGCTCTGTGTATCACTGGCCTTTGTCTTTTTATACGATGCCTTCCTCTTTTCACAAAATCTAATTGTACTCGCGTTAGATGAAGAACTTTGGCAAATTCGAGCATCTATAATTATGGTTTCTAACGTACTAATGACCGTTGGCATCCTTACCTTCAGAAACCAAAAAAACCAGCGAGCACAAATATCGCTATCGCAACCTGCTGTTTTCTATACCAGTTCACTTATTTTCACAGGGGCACTACTCATATTTCTTGCCGTCGGCGGCTACTACGTTAAGTCAACTGATGGCAGTTGGGCGGCTTTGATCTACAGCGTAATAGTTTGCGCTGGCTTAATCGCTATTGCCTTAACATTTTCGTCCATTAAAATTCGAAGAAAAATCAACGTACTGATCAACAAACATCTATTTAATTATAAATACGATTATCGCTCAGAATGGCTGAAACTTATTCGTTTACTATCTTTGCCTAGTGAACCGAACGAAGTCCCACGACGCGCTATATCCGCTGCAGCCAGATTATTCAAGTGTGAAGGTGGTGCGCTCTGGGTTAAACGTGGCAATCGTTTTATTGAAGCCGGCGGCTACGGATCATACGACAGTCCCGAGATCCAAGAGGAGAGCCTAAGCTCCGCTTTTAGTCTCAAGCTCAATGAAGGCTGGGCATTTGCACCTAACAGCTCAGACCCGGAATTAAGTCGTGACAATGAATTTTTACCTGACTGGATTCAAACTTCGACCAACGCCTGGATGGTGTTTCCGCTGCTTGTGGATGCTGACCTCAACGGGTTTATGATTCTGTGTGATGTACAAGATAATGATGAACCGATATGGGAAGACCTTGACCTTGTTCGTACCGTTGGCCGGCAGATTGCCAATTTTCTAGCTCGCCATGAACAAGCTGAACTCTTGGCGCAAACACGACAGTTTGATACCTTTAATAAGCTTTCAGCGTTTGTTATGCACGATTTGAAAAACCTGATTGCCCAACAGTCCTTAGTTGTCAAAAATGCCGAAAAACATAAAGACAACCCAGCCTTTATAGAAGATGCGATCAATACGATTAAGAACTCTGTTGACCGTATGAATAACTTACTTCGTAAATTACAGCAAAACTCCCCTGAGGAAGTCAAGGTTCTAAGCCTTAAAGCCATATTAATCGAAGCCGTCAAGCGCTGCCAAAAAACCAATCCCGCGCCGACCCTCACGCCCCTTGAGAATGATTTTCAAATAAAAGCCGACTATGACAGCCTAGTAATGGTATTCACCCATTTACTGCATAATGCTCAGGACGCAACTAAAGCCACAGGCTTTATTGACGTCTATGTCGAACAAAAAGATCCGTATATTTGTATTGTAATTGAAGACAACGGCGAGGGGATGAATGAAGAGTTCATACGGACAAAACTCTTCCGTCCATTCGAGTCGACCAAAGCCGGTAAGGGCATGGGGGTTGGTGTTTATCAAGCACGAGAGTATATTGAAAGCCTTGGTGGTGAAGTGAGCGTGGAAAGCACTCCTGACCGTGGTAGTAAATTTATGCTTTCTATACCGCTTGTACAAAAATTGACTAACGATTAAAAACACATGGATAAAGAAAAATTACTCATCGTCGAAGATGATGTGGGCCTTCAAAGTCAGCTGCGTTGGCATTTCGATCAATATGATGTAATTATCGCCAGCACGCGCGATGAAGCTATCAATGCTATTCGTCTGCATGAGCCGCCAATAGTTCTGCAGGACTTGGGCCTCCCGCCGGATGACGAAGGCGTTGATGAAGGCTTTAAGTGCATACAAGAAATCTCCGCACTTTCGCCCATAACAAAAATCATTGTCATGACTGGTAATGCTGATTATGAAAATGCTGTACGCGCAGTAGCCATGGGTGCCTATGATTTTTATCAAAAGCCAGTCAACCCCGACACACTGGATTTAATATTACAGCGCGCCTATCACATTTATAAGTTAGAGCGTCAAAACCGACTACGGCAAGAGCAAGCTCAATCACCCCTCGATGGTGTTATAGCATGTGATGCCAAGATGGTTAAGATTTGCCGCATGATTGAAAAACTCGCGCCAACGTCAGTCACCTGTACGCTGACAGGGGAGAGTGGCACAGGTAAAGAAGTCCTCACCAAGGCCTTACACAACTGTAGCCCAAGGAAAAACAATCGCCTAATCGCTATTAACTGTGCCGCTGTACCCGAGAGTTTGATGGAAAGTGAGTTATTCGGCCACGAAAAAGGGGCCTTCACGGGTGCCAGCAAACGAACACTCGGGAAAATCGAAACCGCCAACCATGGCACACTGTTTCTCGATGAAATTGGCGATATGCCGCTGTTACTACAGGCCAAATTATTACGCTTTTTACAGGAGCGAACAATAGAGCGCGTTGGTGGCCGAGAAGAAATTCCTGTTGATGTACGTGTGGTTTGCGCTACAAACAAAGACCTTAAGAAAATGGTCGAAGAAGGCACATTTCGTGAAGATCTTTATTATCGTATTTGCGAAATGGAAATTCATATTCCACCACTTCGTGAACGCCACGGCGACAAGCTCCTTTTAGCACGTCACTTTCTTAAAAAGACAGCTCAGCAAAACAATTCAAACGTTGCCGGCTTTAGCCCGGAAACGGTAGAGACCATCGAAGCCTACGATTGGCCGGGTAATATACGAGAAATGGAAAATCGTATTAAACGCGGTGTTGTCATGTCTGAAGATAAGCTCATTACAGCAGAGGATTTAGGTCTGACTTCTGAAAACGAGCTGAGTTTAAACTTGCGAGAAGTTCGCTATAAAGCAGAACGCGCGGCCATATTACGCGCACTAACGATGACGGACTACAATATTAGCTCCACCGCGAAGCTCTTAGGCGTCACACGCCCCACTCTTTACGATCTCATTAAAAAGTACAACATTTCTATCTCTGAAAACTAAAAAAGGCAGCCGATGGCTGCCTTTTTTATTCAAATATCTGGCTTAAACACACCGCTTAAAGCTAAGGTTTTTTAACTTAAGGTTCTTTAACTTAAGGCGCTTTAACCGTCGCCTCATCTAAACCATAACAGGCTTAAGCCAGACCTAATTTACACCAAAATCTAATTTAGCCCACCTTACACCGGCTCAAATATAGTTAAGCCCGCTTAGACCGACTAATAACATATCTAAACATAGTTAAACACAACACCCGCTAAGCGATCTTTACCAATCGTCTCTATCGCTGAACGTACTTGCGCATCCGACACCTTGCCGTAAGGCACTACAAGAACAACAAAGTCGACCAAACTACCAATCAGACGAACATCAGCGGAATATTCACCCACAGATGGTCCATCAAAAATAATGTAGCGATCTGAATAGCGCGTCTTAAGCTCTTGAACAAACATTTGCATCTTGCTCGACGATAAACGCTCAGTAGCGGCCTCGGCGTTACCTCCCGAGGGGATAACACGAACACGAGGAATACCCGACGCGTACACCACAAACTCGACGCCCATGTCACGGACACTTAAATAATCCGTTAGACCTAAATTTGAATCAGCACCTAACAGCTCTTCAGCAGAGGGGTCGTAAAAATTACAGTCGACAATAACAGCCGTTTTAGTCTTATCAAGTGCTATAGCCGCTGATAAGTTACGAGATACGTAAGAGGCTCCTCCGTCTTCAGCTACCGAAGTAACCATACACACAAAGTTTTTGCTTGAAGCGTGCGTGTAAAGACGTGTTCGTAGCTCACGAAACATCTTCAGTATTTTTTGATCTTTCATTCCCTGACGAAGAATCTTTAGGTGGTCTAGCTCAGCGTCGCTAAAGCTATGCACCTCCGACATTTTTTCAATTTGTTCTTCGCTCTTCGAACTATAATTCCCCAAGCTCGCAACCTTTCCTTCAACCATGTATATCTACTTCACATCGTGGTTAATATTAATGTCTTGATCATCAAAATCTAGACAATAAAACAAGAATTCAATATGAGACTATACGCCTGTCCCAAGTAAAGCACCAACTTAAGTACCCGCTTTACTTATAGCTTAAATACCAAGTAAGTAACGACATAAGTACCGGTATAATTACCGAGTAATTTTAAGAGCTGTAAAGCGAATCGACAACATCTTAGCGCTAACAATAAATGATTAATCCTTTAATCCCTCACTGCACCCATTAATTTAGCCCAAAAAAGCATCACTAGCCGCTGTAACGGCGTCAAATTTAGACTCTTTAAATACAATGCTAAATTCATTCCACTTTTTAAATTCTAGACTTTTGCTAACTGCTCACGCATCGAATTTATAGCAAAAACATAGTCTTCTGCGCCAAAGATTGCTGACCCTGCGACAAAAGTATCCGCGCCAGCCGCTGCAACCTCAGCAATATTGCCAATACCAATACCCCCATCAACTTCTAGGCGGGCTCTCGAATTGCGAGAATCAAGCATATTACGTGCAGCTTTGATTTTTTCTAGCGTATACGGTATGAAACTCTGACCACCAAAACCAGGATTCACTGACATAAGTAACAACATGTCTAATTGATCGACAACATGGACTAGCGCCTCTATCGGGCTAGCTGGATTAAGCGCAACACCGGCCTTACAGCCACAATCTTTAATCAGCTTAATCGATCGGTCTAAATGCTTTGTCGCCTCTGGGTGGATTGTAATGTAACTAGCGCCAGCCTTCGCAAAACTTTCAATCAAGCTGTCAACGGGCTCAACCATTAAGTGCACATCGAGCTCGGCCCGAATGCCGTGGTTTCGTAAGGCTTGAGCAATCATTGGCCCAAAAGTCAGGTTCGGGACATAATGATTGTCCATCACATCAAAGTGAATCATATCTGCGCCAGCGGATAGTACAGCATCACATTCAGCCCCCAGACAAGCAAAATCTGCTGCGAGTATAGAAGGAGCTATCTTATATTTAGGATTTTCTTGCATCTAGGGGACTCACAGGCCAAGCTTAGGAAAAGAACGAATTGTACTCAATCTTGTCGCAGCACAATAGTCTTCTAGAGTTTTAAATAAAGCATGCACTTATATATAACGAGTTATCCTAAGGTTCTACTCACACTAGCCACAATATTACTGGTTTGCTCCATAAGCTTGTCCCACGCACAAGAAGAAGAACCCAAGCCCACCCCGAGCGGGTCGCCCACACCTGCTACTGCACCTGAAGCTCCAATTAAAGTAGAGCGTAGCGTTCCCAACACCGTAGACAAGCAACGTCAGTTACTACGCGATCAATACCCCCAAGAGGACCTAAGAACGCTTAATGCGAACGGTAAGCCGTTTATCGGATTGTGGCGTAAAGATATGAGCGGCGACGCTTATGGCGCTGTTCTTATCGTTCCTGGCGATGGACAGACCGCAAACTGGCCCAACACTATCGACGTGCTTCGCAAGGATTTACCCGAGAACGGCTGGGGCACTCTTTCGATTGAAATTAATACGTCAAAACAAGATGCCGCACCAGCGAGAAATAGCGATAACAACACCCCCGCTAAAGAATCAGAAAATCCCGCATTAGAAGCAGGAAATCAAGCAAAACTTAAAGCGGCTATAGATTTCTTACATTCCGAAGGGCAGTACAATATCGTTATAGCCGCCTACGGGGGCAGCGCCGCTAGAACCATTGAATTCATTGGTAATATGGAAAATGGTAAGGCCAAGCCGAGAGGCTCAAATCGTAAAAAAGGTAAATTCAAGCACCCAATACGCGCTTTAGTTTTTATCAACGCTCGCAGTTCACACCCAGAAAATATGAACGCCTCCTTTTCTAATATTATTTGGCCTGAAATTCCGGTTCTCGATATTTTTTCTGGCGGGCATTACCTCGATGGACTGGAAAGCGGTAAACGCGCTAAAGCCGCTAAAGCCAATCGCCTCAACACTTATATCCAGCTAAAGCTTCTCACGCCAACTACCACGCTGTTTAAGGGTGAAAATCGCCTATCGCGACGAGTACGAGGATTTCTAAATCGTTACGCTAAAGGTGTAGAAGTAGAACGTTAAGCTCTCTGCGCGCAGTCATTAATGTTTAAATAGCTAATTAGTTAGATGATTTAGTCAAATACGTAACGACCATTACGCAACTCTACATTAGGCGGTTTTTTATGATGTTCAAAATAGTCATAGCCTTCTTTAAGATTTAACCAAAAATCACGCCATTCGCTTTCACTGTGCGTATCAAGCGCCTTATTAGTTAATCGAAATGGAAATGCTTGAACCCTAAAAAAAGGCTGTCCCGCCCGAAGAGCAGCATCAATCAAGGTGTAGATTTCGTCAATACCTGGGTCTGTCATGGCATAACATCCGATAGAGACACAATCGCCATGAACCATTAGGGCGCTACCACTGCGCCCGTGATGACGATCATAGGCATTGGGATACCCTAGATTGAAACTTAAATGAAAGCTGCTCCAAGGGTTAAGTTGTTGAGGTTTAACAAAATAAAACCCCTCAGGGCTTTGCTGGTCCCCTTGCTTTAATTTTGGCCCTAAGCGTCCGGAATAATCACAAATGGGGTACTGCTCAAATAACGTAAACTCACCTGAATCACCTTGCAGCCATAACTCCAAGGTCGACGCCTGCTTAAATATACGAATAAAAACCGCTGCACCAAACGTTAAGCCTTTGGCCTTGAGCCGGCTCTGCAGCAAGGGTGTCTGTGCGGATGTTACCTTCAGTGAACGTGAACTCTCGGGGATATCACCAGAGAAAGCTGACTGAGCCAAAAAGATTAGCATCGAAAACAGGAAAAAATTACAGCTCTTTATTATCACTCTCTGTACTTCTCGTATTGACTGTCTGTGTTTCTCATATTGGCTGTCTGTGCCTCTCGTATTAATAGGCACTCTACCCAATAATAATGTGCTAAGCCAAGTTATCATAACCATTACATACACTAACAGAAGCCCTACATAGGCCCTAGCATAGCCTTAGGATTTACCTTAAAATCACTCATTCTCTCATTCACACCCTAGATTATAAAACCTATGAGCAGTCTACAGGACCAATTACTACAAGCCGGCTTAGTCGATAAGAAAAAAGCCAAGCAGGCAAAAAAAGACAAATCAAAAAAAGCTAAGGTAGATCGACGCTCACCCGTACCCGTAGTTGATGAGACCAAGGAGCGAGCAAAACAAATCGTAATCGATAAGGCCGAGCGCGATAGAAAGCTCAATTCAGATCGCGACGCTCTAGCGCAGAAAAAGGCCGTTCAAGCGCAAATAAAACAGATTATCGATCTAAATAAGATCAGGCGTGATGGCGAAATTGCTTACAATTTTAGCGATGGAAAACACATTAAAAAAATCCTTGTGACTCAAGCATTATTTGATGGGATAACACGCGGACAAGTCGCCATCGTAAGCCTCGGTGAACGCTATGAATTGGTCCCCGCGGCAATAGCCGAAAAAATAGCAGTACGCGACGAAAGCGTATTAATTGCGCTATCTGAAAAACAAGAGGAATTCGACGAAGACGACCCCTATGCCGACTATCAAATCCCCGATGACCTTATGTGGTAGACAATCTGAGCTAGTCAATCGAGCAAGGCTATTCGCTTAGCCTTGCTCGTAAACTATTCAAGCGCTCTACGGTTCCAACATCACACCAATACCCGGCGTAATACTGCCCTGCAACACGGCCTTGTGTTATCGCAGGCAATAGTACCGTTTTTAACGGCAGTGGTTCAGCCGACAAGGCGTATTGATCGAATAGGCTTGGATTAAGTACGCTAATACCCGCGAATGTATTCGTCTTTACTGCCCTATAGGCATAATCTAGAGTATGGGCATCACCTAGAATATAGGCATCACTTAGAGTATTTTCCTCCACTAAGGAATTGCTATCCTCTGCAGCGTCACTCGTTCTGATACCTGCACCCTGCGGCAACCCTGAATCGATACACTCAATGCGTTCGTTCGAGCCTAAGATAAAATCTCCGTCTGAATGATGCTCCGGATTATCGACTAGAAGCAAGCACGCGTCTTCGCCCGCTCTTAAACCTCGCTGCACCAAGCTCTCTAGTGGAAAGTCACTCCAGACATCGCCATTAACCAACAAAAAAGGCTCTCCATCAAAAAAACTAAGCGTCTTAATTATACCACCAGCCGTTTCTAGCGGCGTCTTCTCAATAGAATAGTGTATTTTTAACCCAAGATCAGTGCGCCCCTGAAAGGCTTCCATGATTTTCTCTCCAAGGTAAGAAACATTAATCACCACCTCCTGAATACCTGCGACTTCCAGGCGCTTTAATTGATGCTCTAACAGACTTAGCCCGGCTACTTCTAACAAAGGCTTGGGAGAAGTATTTGTAAGAGGACGCATACGGCGCCCCTCACCTGCAGCAAGAATCATTGCTTTCACGAGGGCGAGCACTCACTACTCACACAGAACCAAGGCTGAGATTTAATGTTCGGGTACAAACGCTGATCGAAAAGCTCGCGCAACGCTGAGAATTCAGGATATAAGTCCAACACCTCATCTATATAGCCAAGCACTCTAGGTAAATCCCGAAGATACACACCTTTATTATCACGTAAGTTCAAACGCGCAAAAACACCAAGAACCTTAAGGTGACGCTGAAGACCCATGAGATCAAAGTCACGTAAGAAAACCTGCGGATCGTTATGAACACGAACGCCCACATTATTTAACATAGCCGCGTATGCTAGCGCCCACGTTTCAACTTTTTGTCTGGGCCAGCGGATATAGCAATCTTTAAGCAGCGATACTAGGTCATAACAAAGCGGGCCAATCAAGCCGTCCTGAAAATCAATAATGCCTAAATTACCACACCCTGTTAAAACTATATTCCGTGAATGAAAATCACGATGCACTACAACCTGTTCCTGCGCGAGACAACATTGATTTATTTGCTCGAACGCATCTTCAAAAATAGCATGCTCTGCAGCGTTTAATTTAATCCCAAGCAAGGCGTCAATAAACCATTCAAGACATACGCGCATTTCAGTTAGTAGAACAGCGGCATCATAAGGAGGGAAAACTGAACCATCTAATGGACTTTGCTGAAGTCGAAGCAAAACATTAAGCGCCTCACCGTAATAGCCGTCAACAGAGTTATGATCCAGGGCGGGGAGCAGCATTTGCCGACCAAAATCTTCGATAAGCATAAAGCCCTGTGAATAATCTTGGGCAAATACACGCGGCGCCCGAATGCCATTCTCACGTAGATACTTGGCGATTAGGCAAAATTGCTTAGAGTCTTCAGTATCAACCGGAGCATAAACAGCTAATACGCCTTCGCTTTCTGCAATACGATAATACTGTCGAAAACCAGCATCTCCACCCAGTGGGCTCAAGCGTATCGACAATTTCGAATTCATCAACCCAAGGCTAACAAGTTCACTCTCAAGCCACACATGAAACCCCTTCGGGGCCATACAACCTTGCATTGTCATCGTAATTCTTCAGTCCTTAATAACGTCATAATCGTTTTAGTATTAGTATGTGAAGGCCAACAGTGACGAAATTCGTCAATTAATGGCTTAAATCTAAGAAATATCTCTTGATTGGCGTACTTTAGTGCATCGCGCCTTGTCCGCGATAGCCTTTGACCGGTAAAATCTGCGCGCTTAAGCCTTAATAAAACGTCTCATTTGCATGCCAAAGCGTCACAGTCAATTTCCCCCTACCTTTGTTGCCGTTCTAACCGGGATACTTTACTCGAGCCTCTCACTCGCCAGCAGCGCTCAAATATCGGCAAATTGCCGTTTCGACCGACTAGAAAATCAATGGTACTGCCTAGATGCGAATGAGCAAGAAGTAAAAATTGACAATACCAGCGACTGGATACCAAAGGAATATCTAGATGCTTCCGAAAGATCATTACTTGGTGCTGGCTGCGAAGGCCTTTATATCGACCCAGTACAAAAAGACACCTCGCTTTCTGGCGAGATGGGCACTCTACCGCTAACAATTGAAGCTGACCACTCAACCTTAGAAGGTGGATCAAAAGCATTGCTAGAAGGGACTGTACGAGTAGAACAAGGGCTACGCTCAATCGGCGCAGAGCTCATGTCATATGATCGCGCTTTAGATGAGGCTGAGCTTCAGGGGGATGTCAGCATTCGCCAGCCAGGGATAAGTATTCGCGGTGATGCCGCCGAAGTCAGCACCATCCAACAGAGGGGCTCGTTTGATAAAGCCAGCTTCGTGCTGCATGACCTTCACATGCGTGGAGAAGCAAGAACAATATCACAAGAAGGCCGAGACAGGATTGTACTGAAAGACGGCATGATTACGAGTTGTGAGCCTGGGGCAAAATCTTGGTCCTTAGAGGGGAAAGAGCTCTCTGTAAACCATGCAACAGGCCAAGGCTACGGGAAAAATGTCCGCCTAAAGATTGGATCCGTTCCCATTTTTTATCTACCGTACATTACCTTCCCTGTGGGCGAAGCAAGGCGTAGTGGCTTTCTCTTCCCTAGCATTAGCAGTAGTGATGGCGGCGGGCTTGACATTGCACTGCCCTATTACTTAAACCTAGCCCCAAATTACGACGCGACATTAACACCCCGCTATATTAGCGGCCGCGGGTCAATGTTTGAGGGCGAACTAAGGCACATGAACCACAGCTTTATCAACGAACTATCCGTAAGTTACCTTCCAAACGATAGCGGTGGAAGCCACCCTGATGTCGAAAAGCTTATTGATAGCAATGAATTAAGCGAAGCCGTAGCCAAACCTCATAAAGGCGACAATCGTTGGCTGTTTCATTTCGAACAGCTCGGCGGAAAACGAGAAGGCTGGTACAGTAAAATTGACTACAGCAAAGTCAGTGACAACGATTACTTTCGAGATTTGGGCACATCATCATTTACTCAAAATACAGCGTCCTACCTTAACCAAGGTGCGCAAGTCGGGTTCCTGGGTGACAGTTGGAACGTTAGTGCTGAGGTACACGATCATCAGCTTTTACTCAAAGATTTAGAGTCGCCATACCGAAAGCTACCTCAATTAACCGCCGAAGCGTATTACCCCACGCAACTGGGCCAATTTTCACTCAAAACTCAATTCACTAACTTTGACCTGAAATCCTCAAACGCTACTGACAATCGCTTAATCGGGCGCCGCCTTTTTGGCGACTACCGCCTTCGCTCCGGCGCAGAGCGCTCATGGGGTTACGTACGACCTGAAGTGGGCTATAAAACATTATTTTATCAATTAGAGCAGAGTAATGGCGCGAACGCTCAGGAAGCCAGTCCCCGTGTTGGCGCAGCGCAAGCCTCCCTCGACTTGGGCTTGATATTTGAACGAACCGGCGAACGGTTTTTACAGACCTTCGAGCCACGCGTATTTTACTTATTCCGCGAATACGAAGATCAGAATGAGCTATATAATGCGCTAAGCGATGGACAGAGTGTAAACTTTGACAGCTCGGTTCGAACATTTTCTTACAACCAACTCTACCGAGACTCTCGCTTTAGCGGCTCGGATAGATTAGATGACGCCAATCAAGTAACAATAGGCGCTACCTCGCGCTGGTACAGCGCCGATACAGGTCGACAGCTCATGCATTTAAGCATTGGCCAGATCAATCACTTCCGTGACCGCCGTATTAGCTTGGAGCGCGAGATCCTTGCTTCAGAGAACTCTTCGGAGTTCGCTGCAGAATTCGGGCTTAATATTGGCCTTAATAGCGATGTTTATGCCGGTAGCATATACGATGATGGGATTAAAAAAGTTACTCGTCTATCAGCCGGTTATAACTTTACGAGCAATGACGACTTAACGCTTTTTAATATTAGCTACTCGTATTTACGCCGAAACCCAAAAGTGGACGAAAGTGAATACATCAATCAACTCGATACCGCATTTATTGGCCCAATTAGCCGCCAATGGTCTATTATGGGTCGCTCAAACTACGATTTTGAAAACACTCAGGAACTTGAGACCTTTTTAGGGTTCGAATACAACGACTGCTGCTATCGTTTTCGCATATTAGCCAGACGCTGGCTCGATAGTAATATCGCCAAGCTTACGCCTAACGATGACGCAATTTTTGATCAAGGTATTTTCTTTGAAGTACAACTAAAAGGCTTAGGTGGCTCAGGCGCCAAAGTAAATTCTATTCTTGAAGATGCGATAACCGGATATCGCGCGCGAGAAGACCGACTCAACTCACGAAAGAAATAAAACATGATCTGCAAATCCAGACTAACCGTTCTTATAGCACCAATTGTAGTATCAACTATAGTATCAATACTGAGCCTAGGAGTATCGTTGCAAGCCCGGGCAGAGATTCAAATGCTAGACCGCATTGTGGCTGTTGTCGATAGGACCACGATTCCTCAATCTGAGCTAGACTCACGCATTGTCGATATTGTACAACGCTCGAAGGCGGGCAATATTGGTCTACCACCAATGAATGTGTTGCGCGAGCAAGTGTTGGATCAACTTATCACAGAGACCTTGCAATTGAATGCCGCTGGGCTCTATGGAGTCATCACCAGTGATGCAGAAGTAAATCAATCTATTGCAAATATACAACGACAAAATCGCGTTAACGCTGCGCAATTTGAAGTCGCGCTAAAAAAGGAAGGCCAAACCTTAAATGAATTCAGAGAGGGAATGCGCCGCCAGCTGACAATAAATAATATTACTCAGGGTTTAGTTAACCAGAGAATTCGAATTTCCGACCTTGAAATCGATAACTTCCTGCAATCGGCAGAAGCTAAATTTTGGGTTTCGCCCGATTTTCTCATTAGCCACATCCTTGTCTCTCTGCCTGCCAGTACCGCAGCAGCCGACATCGAAGTGGCGGAGAAGAAAGCCAACGACCTATATGAGCAATTAACCGCTGGGGCAAACTTTACCGAACTTGCCATTGCAAATTCCGACGGTCCTTCGGCACTTAAAGGTGGCGACTTGGGCTGGAGAAAATCATCAGATTTACCCTCTTTATTTGCTGAAATCGCTCCAAAGCTTGCTATTGGAGAAGTTGCCAAACCGGCACGTAGCCAAGCCGGCTTTCACATTTTAAAACTAGTAAATAAACGCGGTGAAACAAACAAAGTTATCCGACAATCCAAAGCGCGCCATATTCTGTTGGAACCCAATGAACTTTTAGACGACGAAAAAACTCGTCTTAAACTTGCCGGTATTCGCGATCAAATACTTGCCGGAGAATTAGAGTTTAAAGCCATGGCAAAAGAACATAGTAAAGATCTTGGAACAAAGCTCTCGGGCGGCGAACTTGGCTGGTCAAGCCCAGGACAATTCGTTAAAGAATTCGAGCAAAATATTCAAGAAACAAAAATTGGTGATATCAGCGAACCATTCAAAACTCAATTTGGCTGGCACATTCTGCAGGTTCAAGAGCGTCGCGACGAGGATTTTAGTGAAGCGGTCATACGCAACAAAGCTCGCGAGTTATTACTTGGCCGCCGGTATGAAGATGAAGTCCAAGTATGGCTACAAGAAATGAAAGACGAAGCCTTTATTGAAACGAAGATTTAATGCATTGCCAGCGCCTTTTACTCACACCTGGCGAACCCGCAGGGATTGGCCCTGAACTTGCCGTGCGTGCTGCGCAGAGCCCACGCGACTATGAACTAGTAGCAATCGCATCACCAGAGCTCCTTAAGCAAACAGCCGCACAGCTCGGTTTACCGCTGACATTACGAGAGCTTGATACCGCAATGGCTCCCGTGCCAACGAAAGCAGGGGAGCTGGCATTTGTGCCCCATAGTTTAGGCGCCGCAGTTTTCCCCGGAACGTTAAATCAAGACAATGCAGGCTACGTACTCGATACCTTACACAGCGCCAACGCCCTATGTTTGGCCGGAAAGGCCGATGCCATCGTTACCGGACCAGTACAAAAAAGTATCATTAATGATGCCGGTATTCCCTTTAGTGGACACACTGAGTTTTTTGCTGAGCACAGCGGTACCGAAAGAGTTGTTATGATGCTTGCGACTGAAGGTTTACGTGTAGCATTGGCAACAACACACCTACCGTTGAAAGACGTTGCCGCTGCAATTACAACCGAAAGTCTTACCCAAAATCTATCTATTCTTATTCGTGAACTTCACGAAAAATTTGCCATCGCAAAACCCAAAATTCTAGTGTGCGGCTTAAACCCTCACGCAGGAGAAGGCGGACATCTCGGGCATGAAGAAATAGACACAATTATTCCCGTACTAGAAAAACTAAGAGGTGATGATGTAGAGCTTATCGGCCCCCTACCGGCAGACACTTTATTTACGCCTAAACTTCTGGATGACGCCGACGCTGTATTTGCTATGTATCACGATCAAGGCCTACCCGTTTTAAAATATAAAGGCTTTGGCCAAGCGGTGAATATTACCCTCGGGCTACCCTATATTCGTACATCCGTCGACCACGGTACAGCCCTCGACTTGGCGGGCACCGGAAAAGCCGACATGGGCAGCCTAGAAGTTGCACTTGATCAAGCATTAAAACTCGCACAAGCCCGCTTTGGCAAAACACAGGAACAATAATGCACGATCTATCACCTGGGCCGCATCGCGCCCGAAAGCGCTTTGGTCAAAACTTTTTAGTCGACACCAATGTTATCCAACTAATTGCCAAATCTGTGAATGCTAAAGCAGACGAATCACTGGTTGAGATCGGCCCTGGTCAAGGCGCATTGACCGCCTTACTATTAAACACATGCCCAACCTTGCAAGCCGTCGAACTTGATCGAGACCTAGTACCGATTTTGAATGCACACTTTGCAGCCGACTATCCCGACTTTACAATTCACCAAGCAGACGCCTTAAAGTTTGATTTTAGTGAGCTAGCACGTAATGGCAAAGGAGCCAAGTTGCGTGTCGTCGGAAATTTGCCTTACAACATATCAACGCCGTTAATGTTCAAGCTTCTCGGCTACGATAACTTAGTCGAGGACATGCACTTTATGCTTCAAAAAGAAGTCGTCGATCGCTTAGCCGCAAGCCCGGGTGCAAAACTTTATGGCCGTTTAGGCGTAATGGCACAATATGCTTGCCGTGTAGAGCATTTGTTTGATGTTGCTCCTGGATCATTTAGACCGATACCCAAAGTCAATTCAGCCATCGTAAAGCTCGTCCCCTATACGGAACTGCCCCATAAAGCTGACAACCCACAACTTTTTGAACAACTCGTCCGTCTCGGCTTTCAACAACGCAGAAAGACCATGCGCAACGCCTTAAAGACCCTCGTTAAGGGTTTAAATATTGAAGCGCTCGATGTCGATTTGAGTTTGCGTGCAGAAACGCTTTCAGTCGCCAATTTTGTAAACCTAAGCAACCAAATAAACCAACAGTTATGCCTGACAGAATCCGAATAAGTATTAAAACGAAATTCATCGAAGAACAATCTTCGATCGAAGAAAATCGCTTCGTCTACGCCTACAATATTTTAATTGAAAATATTGGGCGTGAGGCGGCACAGCTTATAAGCCGAAAATGGACGATTACTGACGCAAAGGGTGCAATCCAAGAGGTGCAGGGCTTAGGTGTAATCGGCGAACAACCTCGAATAGAACCTGGGCAAAGCTACCGCTATACCAGTGGCGCCGTCTTGGCCACCGACTCGGGCATTATGGAAGGCGAATATACTATGCAGCAGGACGATGGCACCGAATTCAGCGCTGACATTCCCGCTTTCTCCTTAGTTAAACCCAGCGCACTTCACTAATGAGCACTTACGCGGTGGGAGACATCCAAGGCTGC
>JBLIMQ010000068.1:0-23709 GCA_047638775.1 Flavobacteriales bacterium | reverse complement strand
GATGGCTTATAGCTGTGCGCGCGTGCAACTTCATAGTGGCAGTGTGTACTCGTACCCAAGCGTAAACCGGCGGATCGAATAGCCTGTATGTCAGCCTCATCGAGATCCTCTTGCCCTAAATGCACGCCATAGGCGCCGTACTTGATGGCCAATTTCCAATGATCGTTAATAAATAAACGGCATTGGAAATTTTTTGCAATTTCTATAGCGTATTCAATTTCGTTTTCAAGATCTTCACCTTTAAGATCTTTTATCCTTAGCTGTGTGGTTGTTACGCCCAGAGGTAAAATTCGTAGTAACCATTCGGCTCGATCAAAAATAGGGTACAGGCCTAGCGGTTTTTTACCGACGCTCGGAAAGCTTTTTTTGTCGAAAATACAATCAGCGGATTGTGTTAAATAAGGTAAATCTTGCTGCTCACAAGGAAATGTCTGTATATCGATTGGGCCTTTGTTACTACCACTACCACTACCACTACCACTACCACTACCACTACCACTATTATTATAGCCGTTAACGTTATAGCCAAAACGTAAACCCTGCTGAATGGCCATTTTGGCGATGACGACGGCATCGTATAGAGAATATTTTTTTGCCAAGGCGCAGGCTAATGATGTCGCAAACGCACAACCTGTTCCGCGCGTATTATCGGTGTCGATTTTTTTGTGGCTTAGCCAAAAACATTTGTCAGTACTACAAAAATAATCTTGCATCCATTCACTGTTGCGATGCCCCCCCTTAATCACAACAGATTTGACACCGTAAGCGAGTATTATCTGTGCGGCTTTCTCTACCTTTTCATAGGAGTCACAAATTATTCCACTGAGCTTTTCCGCTTCGTCTAGATTAGGGGTGATGCATATCGCTAGCGGTAATAATCGGGTTTTTAGTAAATTAAGGTTGTTGTCTGATAAAAAACAACCGCCACTACTAGAAGATAAAACTGGATCGACAATTAACGATGCTGTACGCGTTTGGCAGTAATCCGCAATAATGTCTAATTGGTTTTTGTTGGCGATAAGGCCGGTCTTAATTGCCCTTGGGGCGATATCACTAAAACTGCTTAGTTGGCTTGATAGGACTTCGTCGCTTACGGGATTTAGCGCCAATAATGCATGGTTCGTTTGCGCTGTAAGTGCGGTAACACAGCATAAGGCATGGAGGCCGAAAGCTGCGGCAGTTTTACAATCTATTTGAACCCCCGCAAGACCCGCGGTGTCGTTACCGCCGATACACAGGATTGATTCTTTATTGCGAATTTTCATGGTGAGTGTAAACCTAACGCTATTGGACCGTATTATTAGATGTTGAATCACACCTGTGTTTCAATGCCGCGAGTGTGTGTAAATATAATAAATATGATTTTTATTTAGTTATTTTCTCAGTTGTTTTTCCGTTTTTAGTTTCGTTCATTGTTGATGCCAAAAAGGCGTGCCAATGATTGGTGTACTTGGTTTTGCTAGTTCACGCTCTGGAATTACTCCCGCCTCGAAAGCATTACGCCCTGCTTTTAACGCGTGATTAAAGGCTTTGGCCATTTTTATCGGGTCGCTTGCCTGTGCGATAGCTGTATTGAGTAAAACGCCATCGTATCCCATTTCCAATGCTTGCACTGCATGCGACGGCGCGCCTATGCCAGCATCGATAATCATGGTTATGCCGGGTAGACGTTCACGTAATATTTTTAAGGCGTAAGGGTTGGTTAGGCCTTTTCCCGTGCCAATAGGTGCCGCCCAGGGCATGAGTATTTTGCAGCCAGCGTCGACAAGTTTTTCGCATAGTACTAAATCATCTGTGCAATACGGAAAAACTTCAAAACCTTGATTTATGAGTTCTTTCGTAGCTTCGAGTAAAGCAAAAGGATCGGGTTGCAGGTTGTAATCGTCGCCAATAAGCTCTAACTTTATCCATTTAGTATTAAATAATTCGCGCGCCATTTGTGCGGTTGCTATTGCTTCTTTTACGGAGTGGCAGCCGGCGGTATTAGGGAGTAAATTAAGATTTAACTCTTTGAGTAAATCCCAGAAACCCTTACCATTGTTGTCGTTCGGATTTTGTCGACGTAATGAAACCGTAACGACTTGTGACTCAGACGCACGTATAGCGTCTTGCATAATCTTTGGCGAGGGATATAAGGCTGAGCCTATTAGCAGGCGACTGTCTAATTTCTTGTCGGCCAATTGCCACATAATGGTTTTCCTTAATTGGTTGATGATGCATTATTTCGTGCTTTATTATTGAATAAAAGTGCGAAAGTGAAGTTGCGATAATAAAATTACACTACAGGGTAGTCCTGGGCTAACTTTGGGACGTCGAAACTTTAGATGTTATTCGAAAAATTTTGTGACAGGATCATTCGTCCGCCTGTACTCTTGATAGTACTCTTGATAGTACTCTTGATAGTACTCTTGATAGTACGCATCTACGCATCTACGCATCTACGCATCTACGCATCTACGCATCTACGCATCTACGCATTTCTCAATTCCTCGATAAATCACTCTTCGTGAATGATAGATAAGAAAGGGGGGCGCAGATAAATATCTGCGTATACTTATTGTAAATAATGCTATCCAGTGGCGTTAGGATTTGAGTTCGAATATCTTCGCAGTAGTGTCCTATACGAATGAAAGTCACTTTTCCGTATTAATCGCTTAGCTCCTGTTTTAACCGCCTTGCATCGGTGATAAAACTTCTATCTGATCATTTTCGTTTAATGTTAACGTCGTGTATTTGTTCTTGGGTATAAATACTTCGTTTACCGCAATTGCAAAATTGTTGTTGGTCAGTTTCAGCTCGTTTAGAATTTCATGTAATTTTTTACTGTAAGTGGAATGTTTCTTACCGTTAATAACAAGTTGCATATTGCTTAGCCTCTTGAATTAAAGAATTGTAAGCTGATCGATAGGTTGTTTGATTACTAAACCAATTGCAGGCTTCTTCTGCAACCGTAGGTGCGAGTAGAAATCCGTGTCGATACAAGCCGTTAATACGTGTTAATCCCGGTTGATTTACAATGCGTGGTAAATTGTCAGGTAATGCAGGGCGACAATTTGTTTTGGTTTCTAATATTCGCGCTTCTGAAAATCCAGGGTGTAAGCTAAATAGGGCGGACAACAGTTCGAGTGCCGAGCGCACAGAAATTGGGCTTGTGTCGTCACTTTCGATTTGTGTTGCGCCAAGCATGTAGATATCGTCGCGTAATTGCGGTGCTAAATACAAACTATAGCGTGGGTGCATTAAGCGAACCAGTCGAGATATACTTACCTCGGGCGCCTGAATACAAAGTACTTCACCGCGCACGCCTCTAAGCTCTGGCATGTCCTGTTTTGCACCTAAGCCACGACAGTCAAAAACCCAGTCGTAGACCTCGTGGCTTAAGTGAGTGGTGACTCTATTCGGCGCAATACGGGTTACATCGCAGTTTTCTCGCCAGTCGACACCGCGTGCTAAAAGTTGCTTGGCGTAGACGTCCATTGCGTCTTGAGTGCAGACCCAAGCCTCTTCTGGAAAGTAACTTGCGTGACTAAATTGTGAGGCTAATTCAGGCTCAAGTTCTGCAATAGCCCGCTGATCTAAATGTTGATGCTCTCTAGCGCTGGGTTGAATTTTTTGTTCAATTTTCTGGTTGAACCGTGCGAGGTCAGCACGGTCCTGAGGGTGGGCAACAATAAGGCTTCCACGGTCATGAAATCGAATATTACCGCCTAACTTCTCGATAAGTTTTGGCCACAGTTTTAATGAATTCAGACCCATCCTATAAATAGTATCTTCGGCGCTTTCGATTTCACCATAGGGCGCAAGCATTCCTGCCGCTGTATATGCCGCAGCCGATCCAGAGTTAATAGGATCGCGATCATAGATGCTAAGGTTGTAATGGCCGGAGCATAAAAGTTTCCATGCCAAGCTACGACCCATGATTCCAGCGCCTACAATCGCAATTTTCATGATTCAATATCAGCCGCATCTAGGTAGATCTCTGAACCCATTTCTTTGAACTCTTCGGATTTTTGCTTCATTCCTGCGGCCGCGTATTCACGAACTTCTTGACTGATTTTCATCGAGCAGAATTTTGGGCCACACATCGAACAGAAGTGCGCTACTTTTGCGCTGTCTTTTGGCAAGGTTTCATCGTGATAGCTTCGTGCGCGATCAGGATCTAAGCCAAGGTTAAATTGATCGTCCCAGCGGAATTCAAATCGGGCCTTCGATAACATATCATCGCGATAGCGTGCACCAGGATGGCCTTTTGCGATATCTGCTGCGTGAGCGGCGATTTTGTAGGTGATAATACCTTCTTTTACGTCGTCACGATTCGGTAAACCTAAATGCTCTTTTGGCGTTACGTAGCAAAGCATGGCGCAACCATACCAACCGATTATTGCGGCGCCGATACCACTAGTAAAGTGATCGTAGCCAGGTGCAATATCCGTGGTGAGTGGTCCAAGTGTATAGAAAGGCGCTTCGTCACAGCATTCAAGTTGCTTGTCCATGTTTTCTTTAATGAGGTTCATCGCTACGTGGCCTGGACCTTCGATCATGACTTGAATGTCATGTTTCCATGCGATCTTGGTAAGCTCACCGAGTGTTTCTAGTTCGCCAAATTGGGCCGCATCGTTAGCGTCGGCAAGCGAACCTGGACGTAAACCGTCGCCTAAAGAAAAACTTACATCATAGGCTTTCATTATTTCGCAAATATCTTCGAAATGGGTATATAAGAAATTTTCTTGATGGTGAGCGATACACCATTTGGCCATAATAGAGCCACCGCGTGAGACAATTCCGGTCACTCGGTTAGCGGTTAATGGCACGTAACGCAAGAGCACGCCTGAGTGAATGGTGAAGTAATCGACGCCTTGTTCGGCTTGCTCAATGAGCGTATCGCGAAATACCTCCCAGCTTAGATCTTCAGCTACGCCATTTACCTTTTCAAGGGCTTGATAAATTGGCACGGTGCCTATCGGTACTGGCGAATTACGTACAATGTAATCGCGCGTGGCGTGAATGTTTTTACCGGTACTCAAATCCATTACGGTATCGCCGCCCCAGCGAATAGACCAGACAAGCTTTTCTACTTCCTCTTCTATACTGGAGGTTAGCGCGGAATTACCGATGTTTGCGTTAATTTTCACGAGGAAATTGCGGCCAATAATCATCGGCTCTAATTCAGTATGGTTAATATTAGCTGGAATAATTGCACGGCCTTCAGCAACTTCTTTACGCACAAATTCAGCTGTAACCGGCTGTAAATTTGCGCCCCAGCTGTTTCCGGCTAGACGCTTGTTACGCTCTTCTGTTGTGAATTCGTTGTCTAAGGCTTCGCGCATTTGGTTTTCACGGATGGCAATATATTCCATTTCTGGGGTAATTAAGCCTTTACGCGCGTAATGCATTTGCGACACATTAGTTCCGGCCTTCGCTCGACGAGGCTTACGTTGAAGCTCTTCGTTGTAATACTGGAAGCCTCTGATTTCGTCACGATGACCGTTATCGAGTGGCTGCATTTTACGGCCTTGGTATTCTTCGGTATCGTTGCGTGCGTCGATCCATTTCGAACGTAGGTCTGGCAGGCCTTTATGTACATCTATTTCGGCATTTGGGTCGGTGTAGGGCCCGGAGCAATCGTAAACGGTAACGAACGTACCGTCAGTTAAGGCGATTTCACGCATGGGCACAGCAATGTCATCGCGGGTTTGAGATTCGACATATACCTTACGGCTGGAAGGAAGTGGATCTCGCGTGAGAATATCGGAAACGTCATTGCTATCGATTTTTGTCTTGCTGTTCATGGATGGTCCTTGCTGTCGACGGCATATCGACGTATAGAGTCGAAAAATGGAATCGAAAAATGGAATCGAATGATCAGCAATGTGCACGACGAGGGAGGTGTAGAAAGAGGGCAGGCAGGACCGGACTTTCACTCTTCCCTACGCTGGTACAAGCCAGATCAGGTTCTACGGGTATGTCTCAGCCTGTTATGAATATTCATAAAGGCACCCCGAGAGTTATGGCGACATTGTAGACATGTCCGCAGTGCATGTCTAGCATGTTGCAGCTAAGTGAATAAATTGTCGTCAATGGTCTCAGGGTCTCAGGGTCACGTTACATCTGCCGTGGCGCGTAAGTGTCAATAGCGTTCTGATTGCGACTTGCCTTTGTTCTTTGGTGAATGCCGTTATAATTTGGCCGTTTCGTTTTGTTATGCTTTTATCTTGTTACGTTTTAGCTCGACCTAGCTCGAAGGTATATTTGTACTGAATCCAACACATTAATTATCGATGGTTTATATGAAAATATTATTTATTGGCGGTACGGGCAATATCAGTATGGCCAGCAGTAAGCGCCTATTAGCGGCAGGACATGATTTGTGGTTATTGACGCGCACGGGCGCTTGCGCCGAGCTGCCAGCTGCGCGCTGTTTAAAGGCGGATATCAACGATGCTTCCGCTATTGAACATTTATTGTGTGGGCATGAATGGGATGTGGTGGTGAACTGGATTGCATTTACAGCTGATGATATAACTCGTGATGTAGCGCTATTTAGTGGCAGTACTCAGCAGTACGTTTTTATTAGCTCGGCCTCGTGCTATCAAAATCCTAGTGATGAGGTTTGGATACGAGAGGGGCGACGCTTAGATAACCCCTATTGGGAATATTCGCAAAATAAAATATTAGCAGAGCAAGCGTTAATGCAGGCTTACGAGCAGAGCGGATTTCCCGCGACTATCGTGCGTCCATCGCTTACCTATGAACGCGTCATACCTCTAAGTTTAGGGGCATTCAATGAATATACAACTGTGGCGCGTATTAAAGCGGGTAAAGAAATCGTTGTTCCTGGAGACGGAAATGCTTTATGGACGCTGACCCACTCACAAGATTTTGCTCAGGGTATTTGTGGTTTGTTGGGTAATCGTCAAGCGATTGGCGAAGACTTTCATATAACCTCGGACGAGTTTCTATCGTGGAATCAAATTTATTCTATAACAGCTGAGGTCTTAGGGTGTGAGGCGAGAATTGTGCATGTTACGAGTGATACAATATGCGCTTTGGAACCACGCTATCGTGGTACCTTATTGGGTGATAAATCTCACAGCGCTCTATTTGATAATCGAAAAATCAAGCTATATGTGCCAGAGTTTGCTGCAAAAATATCTTATCGTGACGGTATTCGCAGTACCTTGGCTTGGTTTGAAGAAGACCAAGATCGGCAGCGTGTCGACATACAAACAGACGCATTTATCGAGCAGTTAATTCAAACAACCAAGTGAAGCGCTAAGGTGACTAGCTAAGGTGACTGGCGAGGATGCGAAGTTAGTTTGAATCGCTAGCTTGGGTAGCTAAACTGAGTAACTAGGTTTAAAAACTGATCGTAATAACCAAGTTGAATAACTGATCTCAATAAATAACAAAGTTGAATAAAAATCTTCAATAGTTGTTCGAGCAAACAATTTAAACAAATATAAATAAAGGGTAATGTTATGAAGTGTTTAAGCCTTCAAGTCGAACCGAGCTTAGATGAAAGTGTAGATCCTGAAGTGTTAATGGCGGCATTGAAAAAGTTGGGACGATTTCCAGAAGTCGATCGTGAAAAACTGGAGGGTAAATCCTATGTTATTTTTAATATATTTAGTGATGATGTGGCTGCATTGTGGAAAGAGTTACAGCAAAGTTTGTTTGAGGATGAATCTTTGGCTACGTGGTTAAAAAGGACAACGATAGTGGCATGTGAAGGCGAGAACGGTTGGGATGATGGCTTACTCCTTGCGCATCATGATGCTAGCGAGACTTTAGATGATTTGGAATTGGCTTCGAATAGTCCTTCAGAGGCTTCTTAAATGAAAAAGTGGCCGGTAAACACTGTTACCGACCACTGCGAGTTAACTAAACAATGGGGTGATCGTCTAGATGTCGACTCGCGAAGGTAGTCGAGCTTCACACTCGGAGTTAGTCGTTGGAATTGACTCTGTGGGCGTCCAACCCTCACGACTATGCCAGAAGCTTAGCTCACCATCATTGTCAAAGCGAATGCGATCATAGGATATGTCGCTAACTGTTTGAGCTTCGGCGGGTTTCATGATCGCTTGGTAGGTCGTACCAAGGAATGTCAGCGTTAATAATAAACTATAACTTTCCGGATCATCTTGACTGGCTCCGAGTAAACTCCAAAATCCATCAACGAGTTCGCCGCGAGTATTTCCTTCTCCGAGTGTGCCATCGATATTAGCGCCATCGATAAGTTTTATACAAGCACTGAAGCTTCCATCGACATTATTAACATTACCATTGAAATACAGCTCAACTTCGGAATCTTTAAGCTTGTTAGGTGCTCGGCCTAAATCTAGGTCTGAGGTACGTAATTGCATTCCTCCAATTTGACTGAACGGTTCAACGCTATCAGGAAGACGAGAGACTGCTTGTATTTCATCTGCACTATCAAAATCATCGCCCGTAAAGTCGTTTTGAACAAGCGCACCGATGTCGGCAATGTCATCGGAGATCGCTTGGATTAATGCGGTGATTAATACGGAGTTTTCGCGGTTTAGAAAAAAACTCATAGCATTATCTATTGTCGTATCGCTTGTTGAGCGTTCTGCAATTGTTTTGATAATTAGCGATTCAAGCGCTCGAGTAGCACCTGTGGCCTCCTCGATAGTTAGGGCAGAATCTTCGGCATTGATTAGAATGTTGACTATCGACGGAATACGTGCGGCAATATCCACGATACGCGCAAACTCCCCAGGTGATGAAATATTCCCCATATCTGTGGGCAAGCTGAAGTCCTTACGCTCATACACCTGACGAAGTGCCGTTTCCGCGACATCTAAGGTTGCAAGTAATACATTTTCGTCTTCAATGGCGACATCTAACGCGTTACCGTTATTAATGATTTGTTCGGCTAAGGATGCATAAACTGAACTAGAAGCATCGTTCGGTGTGCCAAAATCCTCACCAATTTCACTATAAGTATCTGTAAGTCTGTCGGACAATACAGCGGCAACCTTGTGAATTTTTAGCGCTGTATTGAGCAGGTGTGAGTTTATATTCCCGGCACCATCGGTATTTAAGTAGTCCACATCGAGATCGTTCTCTTCTATACCTAAACTGTTCAGTAGACTAGTACGATCGGTCACGTTTTGTGCATTCGACAGCAGTGAGGTGATGGGGGATATTACGCTATCGGTGACATTTCCCTGCATTTCAGCATTTACACGCCGGCTCATTTGTCCCAAGAATGGTTCCTCCGTTAATACATCATAACCACCATCGATTCGAATGATTACATTATCATACGCAATTTTGGAAACGAGGCAGTACTGTTGCTCTTGTGGACTAGCCGTACTGACACAATAATCTGTATTAGTTTTTAGGTTGAATGAGTAATACCCATCGTTGTCGGTAAATGCAAAGGCTTCCCATGCGTCACGTGTACCGTTATTGTTTGAATCTATAAATACGGTGGCTCGTGCGAGATGGCCATCAACAATTACGCCGCTGAATTGCTGAGAAAACCCACTCGGCTCACCATCATCTTGCCCGGAGCCTCCACAGCTTGATAGAACAGCGGCAATCGCGCTACATACCAATAGTTTTTTACTTTTGAAAGCTAAGGGTGTAAAAGCACATGACATATTCATAGTGACGACTCGAATAGTTTTTTGGTGGCGTGAGTTGAGTAGTTTGCTAGTCATTAGAACCGCTCCTGAACCGAGAACGAAAACCCAAAGCGGCGAGGTGCCGATGAGTCGTCAACAGAGACACTTTCTAAGCCCCATTCAAAGTCTAATGAGAAATACTTTAATATCGTTGCACCAAAGGCTAGGCTTGAAGTTGAGTCGCCTGCCAGATTTTGTTGATAGCCTATGCGTAATGAAGGAATGATATTATTTTTAAAATTGTATGAGGTCGCCAGGTGTGCCCACTGGTTTTCAAAACCTACCACATCTTCATAACTGGCCAAATCTAAGGTGCTTGAAATTAACCAGCGCTCGTTTAGTTTGTAGAGTGCATCGACCCGTGTGTAGGCATGCATAGTATGTGCTTCTCGTGCCTTTATAGTTCCTTTGTTCTGTATGAATTCCGCGGCGACTTCGCAATTTGTGCGTAATAAACTATTTTCTTCGCGGGTGGCGCAGTCTTCACCAATAGTGCCATAATCGAATTCTGGCGAGTTTAGGTTTTCAAAAACTAGGCCTAAACGATATTTAGGGGTATCCCAGACTAAGCCTAAATCGATACCAACATTTGTAGTAGACTCTAGATTGTTGTCGTACTCGTCTTCAACGACATCTTCAACGCCTTGGCCGTCGAGTTGTTGAATTTGCGTAACTTGTTTACTTAGGTCGAGTGATATAACGTTGAGTTTTACCCCACCATACAAGGTTCCTCGCTCAGTCAGCTGAACAATATTATTGAGCATTGAGCGGCTGTAGCTTAAGGAGAGCTTTTTTGCGATACCACTTTTTATGTAAAGAGAGGTTGCTGTAGAAAATGTTCCATTTTGCTCATCAAAACTTAAGTCGTCATCGAGTATTCGAAGTGCTATTTGCGTATCCATGCTAAGGCCAAGACCTAAGGTTCCGCCGAGTACATCTGACCTTACAGCGAGAGGTAAAAACGGCGCGTCAATATGTAAGCTGCTTTTTAAATAACCTGACTCTCCCATTTTTACGAGTGTTTGGTTAAAGCGATCTAGTGTGTCTGTAACGGAGTCGGTGGTTGAATTTGGATCATCAATAATATCGATGAGTTCATCTAAGTCGTCAGCAAAGTCATCGACTTGGCCTAGCTCTAAATTAAATGCAATGGTGGGCAAAAAAGATAAACGCCAATTTTCGTCTTCTTTGATGACCAAAGAATTCATTGCTGGATTATTTAAGGCGGATGACAACGAATGATGATTCGAACTGGCGCCCATACTCATGCTGGAGCCGGGGTTTATACTACTGCTACCGGCATGGACAAAAATCGAACTGCTACATAAGGCTAAAACTATATACTTGCGCACATCAACTCCTAAAATATGGCGTAGAGATAGTTTTAACGATAGTGAAGAATTAAACATACGGAGGATAAATACACGCTATATGCTAAAAAAATCTGGCTTTTAGTTGTAATCTGTGTTTTGACGATAAAGGGGTTAAGGTTTGCGTATGAAAATCTTATTGGGTTCGCTATTTCGAGGGAGTTAAACTAACGAGTATTTCAAAATAATAATTTTAGGTGTTTATTCTAATTACTTATTTGAAACACATGTTCGGAGCACATGTTCGGAATAGAAATTTGAAACAACCATTCAACAAAAGAGCAAAAATTTGACTGAAATAAAAAAAGAAATCTATCGGAGTTATGATGAATACGGTTTGATTCAAGTATTCGACGATGGAAATCAGCGGCAATTGGTTTTTGATAGCGGTGATCAGCAAAGTGCGATGTTAAAAGCGGAGCCGAGTAAATTATTGTTTGAATATACGCGAGCTATGGCCTTGGTTTTGATTTTTAAGTCAAAGCCAAGCTCCATGTTGCTATTAGGGCTGGGCGGGGGCTCATTAGTTCGCTACATGGCCCAGCAGTATTCAGATGCGCATATTGTGGCCGTAGAGCTTAGACCTGCGGTGATTGAAGTCGCTCACCGTTATTTCGACCTGCCTAGAATGGCGAATTTGGATGTTATTGAAGGCGAGGCGGAAAGTTATCTTCGTGCTAATGAACCTAACACGTATTCGATAATTTTTAGCGATATCTATAATGCCTCGGGTGTAAATGAGCTTCAATTACAAGAGTCGTATATAGCCATGTGTTATGAGTGTTTGGCGGACGACGGATGGCTAGTATTAAACTGTTGGCGGGAGCATCGAGCGGATAGAAATTTAGATTCGGTGCTTCGAGAGCGATTTCCGTTGATATATAGTCACACCAGCCAAAGCGGCAACTGGGTTATTTTTGCTGGGAAGTCGAAATCGAACTCTTATAGTCTCTCGAAATTACGAAAACTAACTAAAAAGCTTAGCGAGGACTCTGGCTTTTCGTTTCAGTCTACCCTTAAGCGTGTTGTTGGGCTGGCGTGAGAGTGATTATCTTGCTATAAACTTGGATTGAATATAAGTTTTCGGTCTAAGGTCAATAGTGTTTACTAGTCTTAGGGTTGGCTTGGTTAAGGTCTTGGCCAGGATTTTGGCTAGGGTTTTGACATGGGTTTTGACATGGGTTTTGATAAGGGTTTTCAAGGAATGTTATGAGTTTTAAAAAAAATATACTTCGATTTGTATTGCTGCTTGCCTTTTTTACTCCGTTTTCATTGTATGCAGTCTCCTCGAGCGGCAAAGATTATCAGGCGACAACTCATGTTGTTGCGAACTTATTACTTAGCCCTAAAAATGAGCATAGAAAGCTTGCGGCAAAAATGCTTGCGGCCATACATAAGCCAAACGAACAAACACTCGATCTTATTGCCTATCGTTTCGCCAAATCTTATGACGTCTACACTGAGTCCGAAATTGATACGGTTACTTGGTATTTGCAGGCTTTATCAACATCGCAGACCGATCGATATAGTGAATTGGTATCGGAAGTTGCGACTAAAACGAAGCATAACAAAAAAATACAACGTTATATCAAGAAGTTTAAAAAGCGTACACGTAAGGCTCGAAAATCTGACTCATTTAAGCTTTCAGATGTTAATTATCGTGTTTTAAGAAACGCTATTCGTGCTTCAAACTTGTCGGGGTATTTAGATGTTGAACTATCATCGCGTGTGTTTGATGGGGATACCGTAAATGATGTATACAGAAAACTGGGCAATCCTTCATCGGTATCTTTTACATCTAAGAAGTCGTCCGTATCAAATAGCCGAACAGATAAGATTAAAGTCTCCGCAAAACTATTAACCCTAAATTATAACGGTTTTGGAAATGTTGCCTTTGATAGGTTTAATGATAAATACAGAGTTGTTTTAGATCGGTCTACATTGGACGCCCGAGGGACGAGTAAATTTGGAACATATTACGATAAGCTTGACGTTATTCGTTCTTCAAATGCACATGAGCTACGTTTGTATTCTGGTTTTTTGTATTATTGCCAAGAGATGGGTGACGCATACTTAGATGCGATGGCTCGCAGAGTTTGGGGGTCGAGAAGTACAAATGATAAATTAGTTTTAGAGGCGATGGTTAACTTTGTTGACTTTATAGCTCGTAGTAAAAACCCTCGTTACACACTGTTTTTAAGGCACCTTGTGAAACATAAAACTAAGCACAAATCGCTTAACGTGGCCGCAACTAGGGCATTAAGTGAAATGCCACGCCTTAAGGTTAAAGTTGATTATTTTAGATTGTAGGTCTAGATCGACAAGGCGTGACTAGTCTAGATCTTGCAACGGTTTTAATGGGCGTACGCTATAACATTCAATTACGTCGCCTTCGTGCTTGTCTCCAATTCCTTTTTTGAGCTGTACTTGTCGTGGGTTAAACTCGAATAGACCTTTGTGTTCGGTGTAATGCCGCACCTTATCACTTACGATTACTTCGCCCTCAGTCGCGGCGGCTTCTATGCGTGCCGCCATGCTCACGGCGCTCCCTTCTAAGTCGGAGGTGTTGGTTATTTCATTATGAATAACAAAAACTTCACCAAGCTCAACCCCAATACGGAGCTGAAATCCTGCGCCAATTAAAACGCTTCGCATCATGCAGGCGCAGCTTAATCCGGCGGTAGCGTTTGTAAAAGTAATGCGTAGGGAGTCGCCTTCCATATTCGGGTGGCCGCCGCCCCAACGGCTCAATATGGGTTTTACCAGGCCACGAAATAAAGAGAGTTTTTCCGATAGTTCATCATCAGACCATAGCGAGAAACCCTTTAAATCCATGAACAGTATGGTGAGATTCCGAACATGTTCACGGCCATTTTGAGCGGCTAACTCTAAAAAGCTAGGCCAAAAGTTTTCACGAATTTTGGCTAGATCATCTTTTAGTTCGAGTTGAATCTTGGTGTTTTTACGCAATAAAACCATGCCTATTTGTAAGCGGTTAATCTCGTCTTGGACGGCTTCTTTTAGTTTATATGGGTGGTAGTCACCAGTTTCATCAATGGCAAAGCTGATTTCAGATCCGCCAGCATCATCGTTAATGCTTTTTAATCGTATTGATGTACCCCAGAATGTGCCTTGTAGGTGTTCGATTAGAATCGGCAGAGTGCTTATCTCTGTGCTAGATAAACGGTAAGGGAAACGGAGTCTAACGGCGATTGACGCGGCATATATACGCTCGAACTCATGTGTTTTATAGTGCGTTTTTTCTAAGCCTTTTTCATCCCAAAAGGCATATTTGCAGTGTATTTGGTTTAGTGTCCAACCTTGGGTTTGGACCTTCCAGAATTTACAGCCATTTATAGTGGCTTTTGTTAGGTTAAGCTGCTGTATTATAGCTCCGCGCAGATCACAGCGGCTTAAATTCGCTTGACTAAAGTCTACTTTATTTAGACGCGATTGCTTGAATGAGCTATCGGATAGGTCAGATTTTTTAAAAGACGCAGCCTCAAGTTGTGCCTGACTAAAATCAATGCCGCGTGCTGATGTATTGTTGAAGATAGCTTGAGAGAAATTGCTACCATCTACCTTGCTTCGATCTAAGCAGGCACGACTTAAATCTACTTGAACTAAGTTTTGACTACTGAGGTTGCAGGATATCAGCGAGCAGGAGCGTAAATCTAAGCCTTGAAGATCGTGGCCCCTAAAGTCGATGCCGTCGAGTCGAGCACCTTGTGTCGACGCGGTAAGAATGTTCGCATGCGACAGGTTGCTTCCCGATAGGTCGGCCATTTGAAAGAACGCTGCGATAAGCTTTGCGGCGCCAAAATTATTTTCTTTAAGCTGTGCGTGACGAAAATCGGCAGAAGTTAAATTGGCGTGACTTAAATCACATCGAAATAAAACAGCTTTCTGTAGAGATAAACCAGAAAAGTCGATGCCACTTAGCTTCAGTTGCGTAAGTTCTATACCGTCGAGTACCGGTCGTGCGCTGGGATTTTGCTTGCGCCAGGCGTTCCAACTTTTCGGACCCTGAAGGATTAAAGCGACGGCATCATTCATACTAAGGTTAGAAGAGGTTTGCATAGCGTAGTATTATAAAGCCAGTTTTTTTGAAGACGATTTTATGAAACTTATTTTATGAAGCTAGCAGTAGAGCGGATAATACACCATATTGTCGTCAAATAGGGGTTTGGGAAATGTTTCAAGTTCATAAAATTAAGGCGAATTTATAGCAGAAAAACCGTATTTGGATGATTGAGGTAGCGTAATGATGGTCTGATGCTTTCGATATCCTACGAATTATTAACCCTACTATGTGTTTTAGGAGTTGTTTTGACATTATTAGAATTGAGCGTTCTGGACCGGAAGTTGAGTCTGGTTATGGCTGAGGATGGTCTGCAGCATGTATATATTGATGACCGTAAAGTTAGCGAGGTGAGTCTTGCTGAGGTTTATAGTGATGAAATCGTTCACCGCTTTAGTTTAATGGTCGATGAAAAGATCGCAGCACTGAGTTTAAATTTACAGGCCAAAGGAGACGTCGCAGCGTATCAGCTTTGGCTTGATAACAAACAGGTGCAAAGTGGTGAAATTCCCTTGCAGGGATCGGTTGCACCTGTGAAGCGTAAGCAAGGTCTTTGGGGCTTGTTTGCGCTTGGGTTTAAATTACTAAAAAGCGTTAAGGTTATTAAGGTGGCATTGGCGGCGACATCGGTTGCTGGCTATGCGTGGTTGTTTACTTTCGAGTTTGCCGTAGTGTTGGTTGCATGTTTGGTTGCGCACGAATATGGGCATGTTCTGGCCATGAAATATTTTGGGATAAAAACGAAAGGTATCTACATTATTCCTTTTGTGGGTGGTTTAGCGGTTAGCGACGATAAGATCAATACACGCTGGCAAGATGTTGTTATCTCCATTATGGGGCCGTGTTTTGGTTTATTCATGTCGTTGGCCTGCTTAGTGGCTTATGCGATTACGGGCTTAGAGTTGTTGGCTGGTGCGGCGGTAATTGGTTCGCTATTAAACCTTTTTAATCTGCTACCAATACTACCCTTAGATGGCGGTCATGTTCTAAAAAGTATTAGTTTTTCAATGCGCTCATGGATTGGTTTGGCCGCCTGCGCGTTAGGAATCGGCGCTGGCGTCTTTATTTCGTATTATTTTGGTCTTATGTTGTTGGTTTTCTTTTTAGTTATTGGCGCTATAGAGACGTATGTGCAATGGAATGATCGCCATAAGTCGAGCCTAATTCCGCTTGACCGTTATGGCCAGGTCATATCGGCACTTTGGTACCTGTTACTTATTGTAGGTCATGTTGGTGTTGTTGTGGCTTTTGCCGATTCTGAAAACCCGATACTAAGTTTGCCGATGAAAATTCTGTCCAGTTAACGCTATTCATACCTTATGTGCTCTTTGGTCGGAATGCTTTTATTATGCTGTCGTGGGTTTCTAGGTAGGGGCCTTCAATTAGGTCGATGCAATACGGTACGGCGGGGAATACAGCGTCTAAGCATTCACGGATAGATTTCGGTTTCCCGGGTAGATTGATAATCAAACATTTGCCGCGAACGCCGGCCGTCTGGCGGGATAAAATAGCCGTAGGCACGTATTGTAAGCTCACTTGACGCATTAGCTCGCCAAAACCAGGCAGCATTTTATTACAAATGGCCTCAGTTGCCTCTGGCACGAGATCTCTTGAGGCCGGCCCCGTGCCACCGGTACTAACAATAAGGCAGCATTGCTCTTTGTCTGCGAGCTCTACTAAGGCCTGCTCTACCGTTTCTTGGTCATCTGGAATTACGCGTACAACGGCTTGCCATTCACAGCGCAAGTACTCGTTCAATACCCTTTTTATGGCCGGGCCAGAAAGGTCCTCGTATATTCCTGCGCTAGCTCGGTCCGAAGCTGTGAGTATTCCGATTTTGATTAGGCTCATAGTTTGCAAATTTACTGAATATATAGAGGTTCTTAGCTTACCTGTTCGTTAATGAGTGTATTTGAGGTGCGTCAATAAGCCGATAATCACGCTTTTGTTATTTGTAACTGCGAAAGATAGGCGTTAACCGTTATAATGCGGAGCTATTCGAGTGTTCATGCGAACGTTTTTTTTGCTAAGACGCTAGTTATTTAGATTTTTTTTATTAAAACCTAGTCATAAATCATAAGACATTAGAGTCTTGTTATTTAAACCCAGAATGAGACAGAGAGAATTGATTGATGAGTGATACAGATCTAAAAGTGATAAACCTGTATGCGGGAACTCGACCAGATGGTCAGCCGATTGGTGAAGATGTTCGCGTCAAAACGCTCAAGGATGCACAATTACAGTTGGTGCACTCACCTGCATTTGTTAAAGGTATTGCCTCTGGTGATATTATTGAGTACAAAGAATCTGACCGCTCTGTAAAGATGGTCCAGCGCTCAGGCAATCTGGCCATACGTGTTATGGCAAAGAGCAACTTGGAGTTGATCGCCGAAAACCTTACCCCAGAGATAGAAAAGCTTGGCGGTGAAGTTGACGCCAAAAGTGAGAGAGTCGTTGTTTATACCATTCATATTAGTTGCGGCTTTCCCGCGATCGAAAAAATCTTAAATACCTACGTGGGTGAAAACACTGAAAGTGTTTGGTTTTATGGTAACGTTTACGATCCCGCGGATGGTGTGACACCATTAGAATGGTGGAAGGATCAACCTGACGAGTAATTATAGTGTGTGCTGTGTGGGGTATTTAACCCTCCTATATAGATAATGTGACACTTGCTTGCATAGTGTAAGTTGGCGTTTGAATTTGTGCGCTTGTCGGTTTTACACTTGTTATTGTTTTCACACTTTTGCTTGATTTGTAGCAAAGGCTGTGACTGGCCAGCCTGCGACGAGCAGAAATGCAACTACTTAGATCCTTATTCGTAAATCAAATTGTTTTACACATAGAGTCAATTCAGATTTGAGTCCTCTGCCTCTATCTAGCCGTTATAAAGTCTACTTTCAGTTCTACGGCTAAATGTCTTAAACTCTTGGCCTGTGGCAACAAGATCAAATGACATTATTTAAGTAATGGGGACTAGTTGTGCTATCTCAAAATTTGGCCATTGTTAGCTTAGCTTGGACCAAAGGCGATTATCCCTATGCTGATAATTTCAATAAAATCATTTCGAATCTAACGCTACGCGAGTAAATTAAGTGGAGTCCGAATTTAAATCCAAAGCTAATCGTTTAGATCGCTTACTTCGCCGCCAGCTTGGTATGTCTTCACGAGAAGTGCGCGAGAGTGTTGCGCAAGGTCGAATTCTAATTGATGAAAAAAAAGCCACTGGTATTAGTCAAGTTGTAGATGAGTTTTCCAAAATTCAACTTGATGAGCGAGTGATTCAGTGCGCTCAGGCACGTTACATAATGATGAATAAACCTAAAGGAGTGGTAAGTGCTACGAAAGACTTAAAACACACTACGGTTATTGACCTGATTGAGAGTCAATTACGTGAGGGCTTGCATCTCCCTGGGCGATTAGATTTTAATACGACAGGGTTGATATTACTAACCAATAACGGCGCTTGGTCTCGCCGGCAGAGTCAGCCTGAATCGAAGGTAAGCAAAGGTTATCGTGTAACTTTGACGGATGACGTTGATGAACGTTATGTTGAGGCATTCTCGAAAGGTATTCATTTTTCATACGAAGATATCGTAACGCAGCCAGCGCAGTTAAAAATGATAACGTCACGAATTGTTGAATTGAGCCTACAAGAAGGGCGTTACCATCAAGTAAAGCGTATGTTTGGATATTTTCAAAACGAAGTTATCGATTTACATCGCTTGGCAATCGGTGGTTTGGTCTTGGATGTTGATTTGGCTCTGGGTGAATACCGCATGCTGACAGAGGCAGAGGTTGACGCAGTTTTTTTATAGCCTATTCCCGTATTTTAAGAGCTGTGCTTTAAGAGCTATAATTGAATAGTTCGGCTTGCTGAGTCGCAGTTCTTTTTGACAGGCGAGAAGGGCTTAAATTTACGCCCGTGATTACGAGCATAATAACAACCGCTTTTACCATCACTATTGCCTATTGCCTATTGCCTATTGCCTATTGCCTATTGCCTATTGCCTATTGCCTATTGCCTATTTTTTTGCGCAGCATCTACGCCGAGTAATATGCAGCGACTTATTGCTTTCGCGGTTTATGGCACGAACGTAATTCGTTGACCCAATACGCTGTTCCACCCGTAACGGCCGCAGGCATAGCAAATATATTCACGATCGGAATCATGCTACAGCCCATAACAAGAGAGCCAAAGCCTAAGCTGGCTCGTATCCGCTTCCAAAGGCAGTTACGCATATCAGAAAACTCTAGTTGGTTATTATCTGCTGCGTAGTCAACATATTGAATAGACATTGCCCATGCTCCCCACAGTAATCCTATAATGGGTGCTGTAAATTGTAGGAGTGGAATTAGTCCAACCAGAAACATCAATAGAATTACCAGCATTCCTCGCAGCAAAAAATAGAGAACTTTGGATATTTCTCGTAAGAAAACTCGGGGAATCATTTTGGATAAAGGTTCGCTGGGCGGCTCTTCACCCGTAATGAGTTTTTCTGTTGCTTGGGCGAGCAAGCCATAAAACGGTGCGGCAATAATATTGGTGATGATGTTAAAGCTATAGCCATAGATGATAATAAAAAATGCACCCAGTATTATCCAAGCAATCCATTTAAATGGCGCTACCCACGGCTGGAGCCATTCAGGAAATAATGATGGTGCATCGGAAAATAAGCTCGTCATATAGGTCAATAGCGTGCTGGTCAAGATGACAAATAAAACAATGTTGACCAGTAGGGGTACGAGAATGTATACCCGTAGCTTAGGGTGCATTAACAGGCGCATACCCTCGATGAGGTAGTTCGCACCGGCGTACGCGCTATTTTTAGGTGCATTGTGTAACATTTACGACCGCGCTCCTGCGCTGCGTAATGCTTGTGCGTAGCTGTTACCGTTGCGATGTGACACTACTTGTTGAAGTAGGTTGCGACCTTTTGGGTCGGTGGCATTAATATCAAAACCTGACTCGGCAAAAAAGCCAATGAATGTGGCAAAGTTATCGGCCTTCATGCTTCTGTATGCGCGCTCTAGTCGCAGGAAGTCGGAATTCCAGCCATCACGAGGGCTAATTTCTAGAAAGGTTCTTACGCGCTCGTCGTCAAAGGTTTCACCGAGTACTTTTTGTTTGTCTTTTTTAAGTGCCATAAAATTATATATCCAATTTTTCTACAAGAATTTTGTTAAGTTCTTTCGGGTTTGCTTGCCCTTTAGAGAGCTTCATTGATTGTCCTACAAAGAATCCGAGCATTTTAGGACGTTTGCCGGCATCGGCGGCGCGGTAGTTGTCTACTTGCTTGGTATTATTTGCGATGACTTCATCAACAATTTTTTCAAGCGCACCGGAATCGGAAACTTGCTTTAAACCTTTCGCTTCAATCACGGCATCTGCATTGCCATCGCCAGCCCACATCGCATCAAAAACGTGTTTGGCAATTTTATTAGAAATTGTTCCGTCGATCACACGTGTGATAAGTAGCGCTAAATCAGTTGCCGTAACCTGACTGTTATTAATTCGGCACTCCTCGGTATTTAGGCGTGCGGATAACTCACCCATAATCCAGTTGGCACTGAGTTTTGCGTCTTTACAGCCTTTGGTGCAGTCTTCGAAATAATGCGCTGTATTTGTATCGATAGCGAGTTGTTTGGCGTCGTATGCAGACAGCTGATACTGAGTTTCAAAGCGCTCGATTCTTGCTTGGGGCAGCTCTGGCAGTGTGGTCCGAATACTATCTATATAGTCGTCGTCAAATATGACGGGCAGTAAATCTGGGCAGGGGAAGTAGCGGTAGTCGTTCGCTTCTTCTTTCGAGCGCATAGATTTTGCTGTATGTGTATCTCCGTCGTATAGGCGGGTTTCCTGCTTAATCGTACGACCAGCTTCAATCTCTTCAATCTGTCGTTCGACTTCCTGTGCGATGCAGCGTTCCATAAAGCGGAAAGAGTTCAGGTTTTTTGTCTCGGTGCGTGTCCCTAATTCTTTTTGGCCTTTAGGGCGAACAGATATATTTACGTCAAAGCGCATGGAGCCTTGCGACATTTCGCCATCACAAATGCCGATAGCGGTAACTATGCTGTGTAGTTGGCGGGCAAATGCAACAGCTTCGTCTGAGCTGCTCATCTCGGGTTCGCTAACGACTTCAATTAGCGGTGTACCTGCGCGGTTTAGGTCGATTCCGCTCATGCCGTGAAAATCTTCGTGTAAGGATTTTCCTGCATCTTCTTCTAGGTGCGCGTGGTGAATTTGAATGCGCTTAATTTTTTCGCCCACGGTTATATCTAAATAACCGCCATTTACAATCGGTAGATCCAGCTGTGTGGTTTGGTAGCCTTTAGGTAGATCTGGGTAGAAATAATTTTTACGTTCGAATACAGATCGTTTAGCGATGTCGGCGTTAGTGGCAAGACCAAACATAATTGCGTAACGAAAAGCCTCTTCGTTGGCGACAGGTAATGTGCCAGGCATGGCAAGGTCAATTGCACAAGCTTGAGTATTTGGCTCTGCGCCAAAGGCCGTGCTAGCACTTGAAAATATTTTTGTTTTGGTTGCGAGCTGAACATGTACTTCAAGCCCGATTACGGTTTCCCATTCCATGAATCTATGCGCCTCAGTCTAAAGTGGTGGGCGTTAATGTGTGAAAGTTGCTGTCCTGCTGGAACTTATGCGCAACATTCAAAATTTTCGCTTCGTCAAAGTAATTGCCAATCAGTTGTAGGCCTACCGGTTTGTCATCGGCAAGGCCGCAGGGAATACTCATGCCGGGTAGCCCTGCTAGATTGGTGGCGATGGTGTAAATATCTTCGAGGTACATGGCGACCGGATCAGCGCTCTTTGCACCGAATTTAAAGGCCGGGTCGGGGCATGTTGGCCCTAGAATGACGTCTACTTTGGTAAAGGCCTCTTCGAAGTCCTGCTTAATCAAGCGCCGAACTTGTTGGGCTTTGCGGTAGTAGGCATCGTAGTAACCTGCCGATAAGGCGTAGGTCCCTACAAGAATTCTACGTTTAACTTCTTCACCAAAGCCTTCCCCGCGCGAGCGCTTGTAGAGGTCTTCAAGGTCTTGTGGGTTTTCGCAGCGGTGTCCATAGCGGACACCGTCAAAGCGAGATAGGTTGGCGGAGCATTCGGCCGGTGCAATAACGTAGTACGCCGGAACGGCAAGCTTTGAATGCACCAACGAAATTGATACAACTGTCGCGCCAAGTGCTTCAATCTGCTTAATAGCGCTTTGAACCGCACGCTCAACTTCAGGGTTTAAGCCCTCGTCAAAATACTCTTCGGGTATTCCTACGCGCAGGCCTTCAATGCTGTCGTTTAGCGTGGCGCTGTAGTCGGGTACCGCTTTGTCCATGCAGGTTGAGTCTTTCGAATCGAAGCTCGCCATAGTTTGCAGCATAATGGCAGCATCTTCGGCTGTTTGAGTCATTACCCCGCCTTGGTCTAGGCTAGAAGCGAAAGCAATCATGCCCCAGCGCGATACCCGTCCATACGTGGGTTTAATCCCCGTAATGCCACATAGGCTCGCAGGTTGACGGATAGATCCGCCAGTATCGGTTGCGGTCGCTCCTGGGACTAGTCGTGCGGCTACGGCGGCGGCAGATCCTCCGGATGAGCCTCCGGGAACGCAATCGAGTGCCCATGGGTTTTTTACTGGGCCATAATAGCTCGTTTCATTGGACGAGCCCATTGCGAACTCATCCATGTTGGTTTTACCAAGGCAGACTGCGCCGGCTTTTGCGAAATTCTGCACAACTGTAGCGTCGTATGGTGGGATGAAGTTATCCAGCATGCGAGAGCCGCATGAGGTTTTGACGCCTTGGGTGCAGAATATGTCTTTATGCGCCATTGGAACACCGCAAAGTGCAGGTGCATCACCACTCGCAAGGCGAATGTCTGCAGCCGCGGCTTGGGCCAGCGCTTGCTCTTCTGTAACGGTAATAAAGCTGTTTAATTCAGCACCTACCGTTTGAATTCGTTGTAAGTAGAGCTTGGTTAGCTCAACGCTAGAAACTTCTTTCGTGCGAAGTTTTGCGATGAGTTCAGCTATTGTGCTTTGATACATCACTATAATCCGAAACTTAAGGGTTAAGTGGTAAGCCTTGGCTCACGCACGTAATTTAGGTGAAGTTAGTTAAAAAAACTTTAGGCAATAACTTTAGGTAATGACCAATTAGTCAAAAGCCTTGGTATTAACCTTAATCAATAACCTTAGGTACAAGGAATAGGCCGTTCTCTACTGCCGGCGCATTACTTTGTAAATTCTCACGGTCGTTACTTTCATTCACTTCGTCTTTTCGTAGGCGTTGAAGGGCATCCATGGGATGGGCCATTGGTTCAACTCCATCAGTTTGGACCGCCTGTAACTGGTCAACCAAATTGAGGACTTCAGTGATGCTGGTGGCTGTTTCAATAGCGACATCATCGCTAATATGTAGGCGTGCTAAGTGGGCAACTTTTTGTATTTCCGCGGGGTCCACTGTGTTCTCCGAAGTTGGTGGTAGTTCTCACTGCGGTAAAACCACAGAAATTGGGGCCTAAAAATGCTCGGCAGGCGTGTAACTTACCATATTTGCGCCTTGCTCTAAATCCCTAGCATTGATAGAG
>JBLIMQ010000067.1:0-23956 GCA_047638775.1 Flavobacteriales bacterium | reverse complement strand
AGAGGAAGAGTCGAGCGTACACGAGTTACTGCGTTATGCTGATACGGCTATGTACCAAGTGAAGGAGCAAGGGCGAGACTCAATCGAGTTCTTTAATAAGCATATGGCTGTTAATGCCCGCAATGTTTTGGTCATGGAAGGCGACTTGTTAAACGCGCTAGGGAACGATCGTTTTAGTTTGCATTATCAGCCTCGTGTTGAAATAACATCCTCCCGTATTGTCGGTGCTGAAGCGCTGTTACGTTGGAATCATCCCGAACGAGGTATGGTTTCGCCCGTCGAATTTATCCCGGTATTAGAAACGTCTGGGTTAATTGTTGACGTGGGTATGTGGGTAGTAGAGCAATCATTATTACAGGTCAGGGAATGGCAGTGTATGGGCTTATGGAGCGACTCGATGCGAATGGGTATTAATATTAGTCCGCGTCAATTCCGCTCTAGTCACTTTGTTAATGATGTTACGAAACTGTTCAAAAAGCTCGATGTGGACCCTAGATTAATCGAAATGGAAATCACAGAAGGCATTGCTATTCAAAACCTGGAAGAGACTGTTGAGACGATGTCGATTCTGCGCAACCTAGGTGTAAACTTCGCGTTAGATGATTTTGGTACTGGTTATTCTTCTATTAGTTATTTAAAGCAACTGCCTGTTTCAGTACTGAAAATCGACAAGAGTTTTATTCGTGACATTACTGAGGATCGAAGCGATCGTGTTTTAGTAGAAACAATTAGTGCGATGGGAAATATGCTTGAGCTTGAAGTCGTCGCCGAAGGTGTTGAAACTTTGCCTCAGCTTGAGCTATTGAAAGGTTATGGCTGTTTGTATTACCAAGGCTACCTGTGTAGTAAGCCGTTACCGGCAGATCAGTTTGTGGTTTTGCTAGAGAAAAAAGACGTCGACTGGATTTATTAAGTTGTTTTTTCAATCTATTCCATTCTAACTAATATACTTGTGCGGATTCTCTTGAGCTACAATACAAGTAATTAAAGCCAGCGGGCTAATACTGCGTTAACAGCTGTCTCCACACGTAGTATACGGGTTCCGAGCTGAATCGGTTCGAAACCCTGTTTGCACAGCAATTCAAACTCAAACTCATTAAATCCTCCCTCAGGTCCGATCGCTACAGTGGATGCTTGTTCAGACTTACCTGTTGGGCAGAGCGGATACTCTCCCGGGTGAGCAACATAGTTTTTTCGGCCCGCAATGAGTGCTGGTGCGTGATCTTCAGTAAATTCTCTAAATCGTGTGAATTTTTGAATTTCGGGGAATCGTGTACCTTTCCCTTGCTCTAAGCCTAATCTTAATTGCTCTTTAATCGCCTCGTCGCTTACAGCTGGTGATTGCCAGAAGCTTTTTTCGACACGTTTAGTTTGAATTAATACCAGTCGCTCTATGCCATACGTAGCAACCGTTTGTAATATCCGTTTAATCATCTGTGGGCGAGGTAGTGCGAGTATTAATGTTAAAGGAGTGGTTTTGGGTGCGGCTAGCCAAGTTGTGGGCTGGGCGAGTCTTGCCGCTAGTGTGGAGCTTCCACAGTCAAGAACTTCTGCGCGACCTAACTCACCATCGATCATTCCAATCGTGATACTCATGCCTTTTTCAGCCTTGAGAACACGGTTTAAGTGATCGGTTTGCCGTTCACTAAGGATAATTGTGTGATTATCCTGGCACTGGCTTTGATCGATTAAAAATAGATTCATGTTTGGGCTAAGTAAGTTATGTAACGCCTGACTATGCCCTGCGTACATTAGGGTTGAGTATGCTTAGTATTACGCAGGCGCATGGCGCCCTCGGCAGGAGTCGAACCTGCAATCTTTCCCTTAGGAGGGGACTGCATTATCCATTATGCTACGAAGGCGTGAAAGGCGTGATAGTATGACCAATCCTTGACCATTATTGTCGAACACTAACTCGCTAATTATACGCATACTTTCTGTGAAATCTAAACTCTCAATTATTATTCCTATTCTTAATGAACGGCCGCAAATCGAACGCTCGATTGAGTATTTATTGAGCTTGTCGCACGTGGCTCATGAATTGATTTTTGTTGATGGTGGCAGCAAAGATGGGAGCCGTGAATTTCTTACGGCGCAAAACTTAAGAACGATTGAAAGCCCTCGTGGGCGAGCAGCTCAAATGAATGCAGGAGCGCTCTGTGCGAATGGCGATATTCTTCTGTTTTTACATGTGGATTCGCAAACTCCAGAAAATATGGTTCAACGAATTGGTGAACTGAATGATTTTGTTTGGGGTTTTTTTCGTATTCGTCTTACATCTGATAAGCGTATATTTCGATTTATTGAGCGAGGGATAAATTTTCGCTCGCGTGTGTTTTCGGTTGCAACTGGCGATCAAGGACTTTTTGTTAAACGTTCAAAATTTCATCAAATTAATGGCTTTGCGCCTATTCCTTTAATGGAAGACATCGAAATTACTCGTCGCTTAAAAAAGTTAGCCAAGCCTTACATCGTTGCCGACTCAATTCAAAGTTCTGCTCGACGCTGGCAAAAGCATGGTACGTTGTACACGGTGTTTTTCATGTGGTACGTACAGGCGCTTTATGTCTTAGGTGTTTCTCCTAATTATTTGGTGCGACTTTATTATAAAAAGGCTAAATCAAATGTCTAAACGAATTATTGCGCAACTAGCTAAGGCTCCAGTGCAGGGGATGGTGAAAACACGTATGCAGCCTGCGCTTAATGTTGAGCAATCGCAATTATTGCATCAAGGTTTAGTTGAGCTTGTAGTTGCTAGTGTTGCAGAATATAAAAAGCACGATGGTGATGTGCATCACCAATTGTGGTGCAGTGCCGAGCATGATTGGTTTACACATTTAAGTTGTTCGAGCGAATTTATCATAAAGGCTCAAGCACCGGGTGATTTAGGTCAGCGTCTTGCAAGTATTACGGCAAGTCAATTGGCGCCGAATACAAGCTTGATACTCATTGGAAGTGATTGTCCGTTTATTGAGCCTGATATCTATAGCGCTATGTTTGAGGATTTGGAATCGGGCGATTGGGATCTAGTGATAATCCCTGCGTTTGACGGCGGTTATGCGGCACTTGCATTAAAGGAAGCTCACTGTGAGTTATTTGAGGCTATCCCTGGGGGGGGGGGGCGGTCTTGCAGGTAACGCTAGAGCGCGCAAAGAGTCTGCAATTATCGGTTAGGGTCTTCCCATCGTTACATGATATTGACCGCCCTGAAGATCTAGGCTTATTAAAGTCTTACGATATACCGAATATAGCCATTCTATGACCTTTAACTAGCTGTACTCTCTAATAGCTATCTATAGCTATGCTCCATACACCTCTATTTTAATTCTACGAGGCTCAATTTTGCGTAAGCTCGCCTATTGAACTTATTGAACTTATTGAACTTATTGAACCTATTGAACCTGTAGCCGAAGGAGGCGAGGCGTTTAATAGGTCACGCTATGCCTCTCCCATTCGTGTTGTATTTGCATAGCTTGATGACGCTCCGGCGGCTGTATACAGGGTAGGGGCCGACGTTCTGCCGCGCATGACATCTAGTACGCGTCCAACGGTTTTTTGGTGTCGCGAAAGAAGTTTGCCATTTATTTCATTTTGTTCGCGTGTCTTCTGGTACAGGTCGGTGAGTTGTCGCCACAGGTTGCGAATATCACTGTGGGCTAGCTCGTCTAATAAGCTATTCCAGCCTTCTTGGCCAGGAGCTTGTTGAGCTCTCTGAGTCCATTCTGACCGTAATCTAGCGCTGTGTTCGAGTGTTTCCAGTAAGGGTATTTTACTTTTTATAATACTCTCGATTACGTCAGCATCGCGATTTTGCAAAGCCTCTTGTTCTTTATGTAGCAAGGCCATTAGAGAGTGGCAGGTGGCAATGTTTTGTACGATATGCTCGTTAAGCTGATCGGCTGTGAATGGTAAACTCATGTTTTTCCCCAACGCTAGAATCTTGGCGGTATCTTAATCTTACAGTAGACATTGCACAGGCCATGCCGGTTTAGTGAAATCTGTGCGGTATTTACTAATGAAAAAGTGGCCGAGGCTAAGACTTGGAATTTAAAGTGAGGGGGGGTAATAACTATTAGCATATTCAGCGTGTGGCCGAGCATGAGTGGTGGTTTGACTGTGTGCGGTTTTAAAGCTCAGCATCCTGACTTAAGAACTTCTCAGCAATGGCTTCAGCGTTAACGCTGTAGTTCCCGTTTCCAATCGCTGTACGTAGCTCTTGAACACGCCCAGCATCAACATCACTAATGCTCTCTAAGCTTGCTTCTAGCTTAGCAATAGTTTGACCCTTAGAGCTAAGCGAAACGCTATCGTGACTGCTCACAGAGTTATTGGTACTCTGAGTTTGAGTGGCCGACCCCGATTGAGCAGGGACAGAGGCTTTCGATCGCGCCGCGGAGTTTGCCGCGCCTCCGAGGATGCTACTGTTATGGTCAATAATCATAATCTTTACCCAATTTACTTAACTGTAGAAGTACTGATACATGTAATTTGTCGCCCAGTTATTGGCGTTACATTGCATTGTGTTTGTTAAGCAATAATCTATCCAGTTTTACTAATATTTTACTGGTCCGAAAATTAAACAATTATTACCACATCATAAATATCTGTCGTTTTAAGTGGTCCTTTATACTAACGGCCGTATATCGAAAAACTTAAGTAAAAAACACAAATTTTCCAAAAAAATTAGTTTTTTATCGTATATCTGAAAATATCGCAGTGGTTGTCGTATTATAGCTTACATATCAAAGGTTTAGCGTACTTCTGTTTTTCCGTATGCAACGACTTTTGCGTCCACAATACGCTTTGATCCAGTATTTAGGACGCGAATTCTCTGCCCCAAATACCCGTTGGTCAAAGCCTTGCCCGTTGCGCTTACTGTCATTGTGTTTGTACGATAACTTAATTCAACTGAATCACCTTTTAGCACTAGGTTAGTTTTTTTGACATCACTAAGTTTAATGATCGTACCGGCTTGTATCCTTCTGCGAACCTCCATGCCGATTAGACGTGTTTTATCCTCGACATAGTTTTGACTAAGGGAAGAGGTGTTCACGCGTTGCAATGCTAATAGGTCCGCATCGATAATATCACCCTTGTTAAGAATTGTGTTGCTGACGGTAATATTGCGATAGATGTCGATGCTCACGGGTATAAAAATACTCCATTGACTTCCCGTTGAACAAATCACCTTAACTGAGACATTTCTGTTGCCGTAATTATTACTTTGCATAGCGAGTGATAAGTTATCTTGGCAGTTGCTTAACTTCAATCTAGGATCGATTCTGCCGACATGAATTTCGATATCTGAGTCTGCAATACTATCGCCATAAAGAGAGCTCTGTTGTGATTCAACGTGGATTTTTACCGCTTCTTGAATGGCTCCAAGATCTTGATGGTTTGTTGCTTTTACCACAACGGATAACAGTGAAGAGCTTGAGAATAGACCTATTAGTATGTATTTAAGTAAATTGGTCATGTGTTCCTCGATTTATTTGCGTTGATAAAGGTTTTATCTGTAGAGAGATTAATAAGCAATTTTTAGTTAGCTTAAGCGCGCCAAAATATTGTCAATCTTGCCATTACTGTGATCGCCCTGAATTTTGCGCCAGTTTTTTGTTCAATTGACTGGTTTACAGCCCCGACACAAGTAATCACGTGTTTGTTTTACTTATTAATAACTTGTAAGCAAGGACAGTGCCGCATATTTTGATGCGGAATAAAAAATTGCGGCTAGACTTATAACAAGTCTCATAGTTACTAGGCCTTACGTAATATTGAGGATGTTGAGACAGTTTCGATCAACCTAATACTATTTGGATGTCATCGATGGCAAGCGTAATGGACAGCGTTAATCAGCGGACTCAGCTCGTTGGTCAAAACCGTTTAGAGTTACTGTTATTCAATCTAGGTGGGCGGCAGTTATACGGAATTAACGTATTTAAAGTGAAGGAGGTATTACAGTGCCCTCCTTTGAATGAAATTCCAAAACGAAACCCTGTCGTTCGTGGTGTTGCACATATTCGTGGTGCCACCATTCCTATCATGGATTTACGTAACGCGACAGGTGGAACTCCGCTCGATAATCTCGAAGAAAGCTTTGTGATTATTACGGAGTACAACCGATCCACTCAGGGATTTTTGGTTCGTGGTGTAGAACGTATAATCAATATGAATTGGGGGGATATTCATCCGCCACCCAAAGGTGCTGGTAAAGAGAATTACCTAACAGCAGTAACGGAAGTCGAAGGTCGTTTAGTAGAGATTATTGATGTTGAAAAAATACTCGCTGAAGTCTCTCCAATGTTAGGTGAGGTGAGTGCAGATATTATCGATAACGTTAAGTCTGAACTAAGTGTTAAGAAGCATGTGTTAATTGTTGATGATTCAGCAATAGCGCGCAAACAGATTCAAAAGGTTGTTGAATCAATGGGTGCATCTACAACCTGTCTTAAAAATGGCCAGGAAGCTGTAGATTATCTCGAAGGTATGCTAGAGGAAGGTAAAGATCCTTACTATGAATTAGTTATGGTGATATCTGATATTGAAATGCCGGAAATGGATGGTTATACCTTTACCGCCGAAGTTCGTGCAAACCCACAATTAAAAGATTTACATATAGTGTTGCATACCTCATTAAGTGGTGTGTTCAATGAGGCCATGGTTAAAAAGGTTGGTGCCGATAATTTTTTAGCTAAATTCCACCCTGATGAATTAGCAAATCAAGTTAATGAGCGAATCGACTTGCTATCAATAGAGGGTAAGTAGTCACGGATAACCGTGAAACTTAGTTAATATAACCCAAGGTTTAATTGTAATTCTATTATGTCAAATGCTATTACCACAGAAGAGTATGCAGATTTTAGGTCTTTCCTCCACAAAGTTGCGGGTATTGATCTAGGCGATAGTAAGCAATATTTGGTAGCGACACGTATTCGCAGGATAATGCGTGATAACGATTGTGAGAATGTCGGAGCGTTAAACTCAAAATTGAAAAGGGGGGCAGAAACACGATTACGTCAAGATGTTGTCGATGCAATGACAACAAATGAAACATTTTGGTTTCGCGATAATTACCCTTTTGATTATTTGAAGTCGTCAATACTTCCTTCTGTAATTGATTCAAATCGTGGATCTCCGGTTAAAGTTTGGTGTGCTGCGTGCTCTTCAGGGCAAGAACCGTATTCGATTAGCATGATTTTTGATGAATTTATTAAGAGTAATCTAACTCTCAGAAATTCTCGACTTGATATTCAAGCGACGGATTTGTCGTCGAATATTTTGGCGAAAGCAAAAGCTGGTGAGTATGACCGGCTATCGGTGTCACGAGGAATGTCGGATATACGTTTACGTGCGTACTTCGAACCTATGGCGAATGAGGGTTGGCGGGTTAAAGAAATATTAAAAAAGAATATTCGTTATAAGCCTATTAATTTGCAGGAGTCGTTTTTGAGTATGGGTAAGTTTGATATTGTTTTTTGTCGTAATGTTTTGATTTATTTTGCGCCTGACCTAAAGCAAGATATTCTTAAACGTATTCGTGGTGTATTAAAGCCTGGAGGTTATCTATTCTTAGGGTCTTCGGAAAGTTTAGGTGCGGCCTCAGAATTTTTCGATATGGAACATTGTAAACCTGGTGTTGTTTTTCGTGCAAAATAATGCGGGTGTTTTTTAGCTACTCTTTCCTCTTTCTTATTTCCATTGCGTCCTTCTTTCCCTCTAAGTTATGGCCAATTCTAATGCGCCACTACATACAGCGTAAATTAATTTCGTCCTAAATCGATAGATTTCCGTGCTCTAAAATAAAGAATCCCTCTTCGTGTTTATTAAAATAGTTTAATAATTTAAGAAATTGATGGGGCTCGATAGAGTTATCGAGCGGGTTTTTTGATCTGTGAATCAAGCGGAAACCCATTGCCGCATAAAGTTCAGCTTGTTTTAACCTTTCTTTCTAAAGGTAAAATAATCAATTAAATCAATGAGTTAAAATTTGGTATTGGTTGGCATAGCCATTGCAATATGTTTTCTATAGTAAATTTTATACGACAGAAGCGGCAAGCTTAAGTCGGTTAAGGGTAAAAGAAATGTCAATATCATTCGATAAAGCCGTAGGCATGAGAGAGCAGGCGTTAATGCTTAGGGCGGAAAAGGCGAATATTCTTTCTAGCAACCTCGCCAATATTGATACACCTAATTATAAAGCTAAGGATATCGACTTTCATGCGGAACTCACTTCTCGCATAAATCAGTCAAGTGGCTTTCAGATGGCTTCAGGTAGATCTGGACATTTGGATTCAATGGGGTCGAATCTTGCCGCTAATCCTATGTTTCGTGTTCCATCACAGCCTTCTATAGACGGGAATACTGTAGAAGAGCATGTTGAACATGCGGAATTTATGAAAAACAATTTAGAGTTTCAAGTTGCCTTTACTCTTTTAAATGGCAGCTTTAAAGGCTTAACAAAAGCGATTAAGGGCGAATAATTATGGCGCTATCAACAATTTTTGATGTGGCTGGTTCGGGAATGAATGCACAAAGCCTTCGTTTAAATACAACCGCAAGTAACATAGCGAATGCGGAATCTGCAAGCTCAAGCAGTGATAAAGTTTATCGAGGCCGCCATCCTGTCTTTCAATCTGTGATGCTCGACAGCATGAATAATGGCGCAGGTAGCTTAGATGGCGGTAGTGCAACCGGAGTCAAGGTGACCGGTATCGTTGAAGATCAAAGCCCCTTGCAAATGCGTTATGAGCCTGAACACCCAGAGGCGAACGAGGATGGGTATGTGTACTACCCCAATGTGAATGTTGTCGAAGAAATGACGAATATGATATCGGCTTCTCGTTCATTTCAAATGAATGTTGAAGTGATGAATTCAGCCAAACAAATGGTTCAACGCGTATTGAGTTTAGGGCAATAAGGGCAGCCTAGGAGTTTACTATGAATGATATAACCAGTACCGCAGCCTATGGTTCTCTCGCCATTAATAATCGAGCTAATGAAAGCGAGCCTAGTAAAGAGCTTGGTCAGGATGCGTTTTTAGAGCTGATGATTACACAGATGGAAAATCAAAGCCCGCTCGATCCACAAAATAATACGGAATTCATTTCTCAGTTGGCGCAATTTAGTTCTGTCGAAGGGCTTGATAAGTTAAATAACAGTTTTGATAGCTTCAGTAGTAATTTTGTGGCTAACCAAGCGTTGCAAGCGTCTAGCTTGGTTGGAACATCTGTAAGTGTTCCAGCCGAGTCTACCTGGCTTAATCCTTCGGGAGTTGTTGGTGTTAGTACTGAAATTCCGGCCAGTACCGGTGATGTTCGCGTAAATATATATTCTGCATCAGGCGCGCTTGTCGATAGCATGAATCTAGGCGTGCAGCCTGCCGGTAGCATGGTAATGCGTTGGGATGGTATGAACGCCGAGTTAAATGGCGAGGAATTGGAGTGGGAAAGTAGCCATGCCGAGGGTGTTGCTGCCGGGGAGTACAGTTTTGAAGTGCTAACCAATGTCGAGGGAGAGGAACTTGCTCTTGATACCAATTTAAGTGCAAATGTAAATAGCGTGACGGTTGGTGCTGATGGTAATTTAGTCTTGAATCTAGCCGGTATAGGGGCTGTTGCTCTATCTGACGTAAAACAATTTAACGAGTAGTAGGGGAGAAATTATGCCTTTCAATATAGCATTAAGTGGTATTCGCGCTGCATCTACAGAATTGGAAATTACCGGTAATAACATTGCTAACGCATCAACCACCGGTTTTAAAGGATCGCGTGCAGAATTTGGTGATGTCTACGCAACGTCTGTTTTAGGCGGTGGTGGTGGCCAAGCCGGTGCGGGCGTTCAGGTTCAAGATGTTACGCAGCGGTTTACTCAGGGTAATGTTACGTTTACCGAAAACGAATTGGATATGGCTATAAACGGCAATGGTTTCTTTGTTGTTAGTCAAGGTGGCGATACCTTGTTCACGCGAGCAGGTTCGTTTGGCCTGGACGATCAAGGAAATGTAGTGACTAATACCAATGCGCGTCTACAGGGGTTTACTGCGGATTCGTCTGGCGATATAGGCGGAATTCGTGGTGATATTGGTCTTCAAACAAGTAATTTGTCACCTAGGCAAACTACGGGTGTTGAATCAGTCTTAAATTTAGATTCTACTAACCCGGTACTGCAAAGTACTGGGCGGCAATTTGTAACCGAAGGTAATGTTATTGGCGTGGCGCAAGTCGGGCAGCAGTCCTCTACATCATCCATTCTATCGGGCGGGATATTTACATTACCGCTTGCTAATGATTTTAGTGCATCGCCCATTAATTTTGATTTACAGTTGTTCGGTTCGACTGGGAATCAAGGCACAGTATCGATTATCTTAAACGATATTAATGGTGTACCGGATACGGTTTCTACCTTAAATGATTTACGCACCTTGACCAGTGTGATTAACGCTCAAATATTTTCGCCAACAGCGCCACAAACGCCCATCGATGTGGTGGCTCAAGCTGTTGAAACGACACCTGGGAACTTTGAAATCCGCATGGAGTCTTTATTAGAGGGAGATCCTTCTACGATCGTGATTTCAAATCAAGTGGGTTCCGCAGCGGATATAGGTATAAACGCAGCGGCGACATCTTTTATCCAAGGTATTCCCGAGGTCTCAAATGGATACCCCCTTCAGACTATCGATATCACGACACCTAGCGGTGAAACGTTACCCTTTACTATGGTTGCTGGAGCGACAGCCGCAGAAATTGCGTCATCGTTAAATTCAGTTCAAGGTATTACGGCCACCGGATCGACTAGGGCATTGTTGTCTGGATTTGTGGTGAGTGGCGGTGGCAATATGTCGGTACGCATAAATGGGAATGATTTTACGGCCGGAGATCTTGCCGAGCTAGAAACTCAGATTAATAGTTCGGGTGCTGCCAGTGTTGCGGGTATAACGGCCGTCTTGGATACAACCACAGGTGAATTACAGGTGGCATCCGCAGGTGGTGATGATATTCGAGTTGAAATAAGTGGACTCGATGGTGACACCTTGTCTGTGCAGGGTGATTCTGGGACGTTAGTTGAGTCATTAACAGTAGATAATTTGAATGTGAATCCAGGTGCTGCGGTAGTGGGAGGGGCTGTCGATATTACTATCGCGCAAGGCTATGCCATTGGCAATGAGAACCCTTTATCTATTGGTTTGTTTCAACCGCTAGGTGATACATTAGACCCATTAAACCCAGTCTACAACGACGTTGTGCTGAATGCATTTGATTCGACCGATCAAGACACGTATAACAGCGCCACATCGATGACGGTTTATGATAGTTTGGGTAATCAGCACGTCATGACGCAATATTTTGTCAAACAAGATTTTGACCCAAATGATGCAAACTCAGCAGCGAACCATTGGCAAATGTTTGTTCAAGTCGATGGCGAAAATGTTGGCGATCCCGTTGCGGCCGATCCAACAGCGCCTACGCAAGCATCGTATGATGTGTTTTTTAATGAAGATGGTTCGTTTAACGAATTGCTGACAAGCGATATATTGATTTCAAACTGGAACCCTATTGATGTGAATGGAGCGCCTAACGGCGCGCAAGGGCCCTTAAATGTATTAAATGGCGGTAGTGCTATTATTACTGATCCATCCATCAGTTCAAACTTCATAGTAGAGCTTACAGGCACAACGCAATTTGGCTCTGAGTTTTCGGTAAATGATGTTGATCAAAACGGTTTTACTACGGGCCAGTTATCGGGTTTAAATATTGATGATTCAGGGGTTATTTTTGCGCGCTACACCAATGGTGAATCTTTGGTTTTAGGCCAGGTAGTATTAGCGGATTTCACTAACCAGCAGGGGCTGCAACCCATTGGCAATAGCATGTGGGCTGAAAGCTTTGAGTCGGGGACGCCTAACGTCGGAGTGCCGGGGTCGGCCTCTTTAGGTGCTATTCAAGCTGGAGCCTTAGAGGAGTCGAATGTTGACTTGTCTGAGCAGTTAGTGGCCCTGATTATTGCGCAACGTAATTTTCAGGCGAGTGCAAAAACTATCGAAACTGCGGATCAGACGACTCAAACTATTATTAACCTTCGTTAATATACTTGGCTTATAACGTTGGTTACTTTCTTAACTAAAGCGATTTAGTTAAGCGATTTAGTTAAGCGTACTTCGACTAGCGGCCGTCAAAAATTTGATTTTTGATGGCCGTTTTTCATTCAATTCCCCTCTTATTACATAAAAATCAATTATTTGGCACTGCTTTTGCAATTTCTTAGTTAAGTCACGATTAACGACAAAAAACTTACACTGAGAAATCATGGACAAAGCACTCTACGTAGCAATGACCGGCGCAAAACAAAATATGCTTGCGCAAGTAAGTCATTCAAATAATTTAGCTAACGTAAACACCAACGGCTTTAAATCGGAAATGGTTAGTGCCCGTAGTACGCCCGTGTACTTCGGAGAAGGCCAGCCCACGCGTGCTTACTCAGTTTCTGAAAACCAATATACTGATTTTTCTCAAGGCGCATTAATTGAAACCGGTCGCGATTTGGATATCTCTGTTGAGCGCGAAGGCTTTATCGCTGTTCAGGGGCCGGATGGCCAAGACGCTTACACCCGCGTTGGGTCATTATTTATTGACAGTGTTGGTGTGTTGCGTACCGGCAGTGGCTTGCCGGTACTCGGTAATGGTGGACCGATTGCCGTTCCTGCAGCAGAAAAAATAGATTTATCACTCGATGGAACGATATCCATTATTCCTTTAGGGCAGGGTGTAAACGAGTCAGTGACCGTCGATAGGATTCGCTTAGTTAATCCGGGTTCAGAAAATTTACAAAAAGGTACTGACGGGTTGTTTCATGCAATTGATCCAGAAGCGGATATTCAGGCTGACGCTGATGTGCGAATAGTCTCTGGGTTTTTAGAAGGCAGTAATGTTAGTGCTGTGAAAGAAATGATGTCGGTATTAAATTTGTCTAGACAGTACGAAATGCAAGTGAAGATTATGCAAACGGTAAAAGAAAATTCAGAAACTTCTGCTCAAATGATGCGAATGTCTTAGAGCACAACGGTAACGTCAATATTAGCTTTAAGTGAAAATGGTAATACAGTAAAAATCCGAGGTGAATTATGCATGCAGCGCTATATGTTAGTAAGACTGGTTTAGCGGCACAAGATAAGCAGCTAACAACAATATCGAATAATTTGGCGAATGCGTCTACCGTAGGATACAAACGTGATCGCGTTGTATTTGAAAGTTTACTTTATCAGATTACTCGTCAACCCGGTGCACAGACAACCGAAGATACTCAATTGCCCTCAGGATTACAATTGGGTACTGGTGTACGTGTTGCCGGCACACAAAAAGAATTCACGCATGGCAGTTTACAGATTACTGAGCAACCCTTAGACGTGGCTATTGATGGACGTGGTTTTTTTCAAATTCAACAACCTGATGGCACGCTTGGTTATACCCGAGCGGGTCAGTTACATCTCAATGGCGACGGGCAATTAACCAATTCTAGTGGTCTTCTTTTACAGCCTAATATTACCATCCCCGATAACGCCGATCGTATCTCCATAGGTACAGATGGCATTATTACCGCGTTTGTTCAAGGTGAACCGGCCCCTCAAACACTGGGAAATATTCAAATTACGGATTTTGTTAATCCGGGTGGTTTACAGGCTATAGGCAGTAACTTGTTTTTAGAGACTGCATCCAGCGGTGACCCAATAACAGGGACGCCTGGCGAAAACGGGATTGGCAGTGTTAAGCAAGGAATGCTAGAAAATTCTAACGTCGACATCGTTGAGGAGATGGTCAATATGATTACGACTCAACGTGCTTATGAAATGAATTCAAAAGTGGTATCAACAGCCGATCAGATGCTGCAATTTATTACGCAGAATATTTAAGTAGGTAAGGGTATGCGAGCGCACACAGTGAGTAAATGGTTTGTAATGGTCACATTAGCGGTATTGTCGAACGCCTGTGTTATTCAGCCGCCGCCAGTAGCTGGTGACCCATATTATGCTCCGATAATGCAAGTGCAAGCGCGTGATGATCAGTTTGTAAATGGTTCTCTTTATCGAGAAAATGTCGCTATAAATCTTTATGGTGATAGAAAGGCCTCACGTATTGGCGACATTATCACCGTGAACCTGAATGAAAGTACAAGCTCAAGCAAGTCTTCAAACGTAGAGATAACAAAAGAAAATGAACTAGGTATACCGTCTGTTGCCGGTGGGGCGGGCACAATTTTAGGCATTAGACCAACTGTAGGAAACTTTGGTTTGGGTACAAATTTTGAATCAACGAATGAATTCACGGGTGAGGCTGGAGCGGATCAAAGTAATCGGCTTAACGGTAGTATTAGTGTCACCGTAGTTGATGTTTATCCTAACGGTAATCTGGTTATTCGTGGAGAAAAATGGATGACTTTAAATCGAGGTGAAGAATTTATTCGTATTAGTGGAATTGTTCGTCCAGATGATGTTTCTCCTGATAATACTGTCTCGTCGATAAAAATTGCCAACGCTAGAATTCAATATTCTGGAACTGGCGAATTGGCCGATTCACAAAAAATGGGTTGGATGACGCGTTTCTTTAATAGCGCTATTTGGCCTCTATAATGAGAAAACTCATGGTTGTTCGAATTGTCTATACTAAAGTTTTATTGGCGCGAATATTTATAGCGTGTATCGCAAGTATCGTGGTATGTCATGTCGCTTATGCCGAACGTATTAAAGACATCGCATCTGTTGCTGGTGTTCGCTCAAACCAACTTATTGGTTATGGTTTGGTTGTAGGCTTAGATGGCTCTGGCGACCAAGGTAATCAGGCGCCGTTTACAGCGCAGTCTTTCACGTCGATGTTAAAACAATTGGGCGTTACAGTTCCTGATGGTGCTCGCATGCAATTAAAAAATGTTGCAGCTGTGGCGTTACACGCAGATTTACCGGCTTTTGCAAAGCCTGGTCAAAAAATTGATGTCACGGTGTCGTCCATAGCGAATGCAAAAAGCTTACGCGGCGGGACTTTATTAATGGCGCCGTTAAAAGGTATTGACGGAAATGTATATGCGATTGCACAAGGTAATCTAATCGTTGGTGGTTTCGGTGCTGAAGGTGCAGATGGTTCAAAGATTACAGTCAATATTCCGGTTGCAGGAAGAATTCCAGATGGCGCCATTGTCGAAAAAGCCGTTCCGACAACTTTTGGTGGAGACAAACATGTTACGTTTAATTTACACACGCCTGATTTTACAACCGCTAAGCGTTTGGCTGATAGCATCAATAAGTTGTTAGGCCCAAATGTTGCGATGCCGATAGATTCTGCGTCTATAGAAGTGCTAGCGCCCGCAAATCCATCTCATAGGGTGAATTTTTTGGCCTTACTCGAAAATGTACAAGTTACTCCAGGTGAGGGCTCTGCGAAAATTATTATTAATTCGCGTACGGGAACAATAGTGGTTGGACAGCATGTGCGTGTATCTCCCGTTGCTGTAACTCATGGCTCGTTAACCGTAACCATCAGAGAGAACGTCGAAGTCAGTCAGCCGAATGCCTTAGGTGACGGTAATACCGTTGTTGTACCCGATACCGAAGTGGAAGTAAAAGAAGAGTCTGGACAAATGTTTAAGTTTGCACCTGGACCTACTTTGGATGACATTGTTAGAGCGGTAAATGATGTTGGTGCCGCACCTGGCGATTTAATGGCGATACTTGAAGCGTTAAAACGGTCTGGTGCCTTAAAAGCCGAGATAGTGGTGATCTAATGGCAAATTCAATCACAAGTTCTGTTGCGCTTCCGGCTGTAACCGATGTCTATACAGATATTCAAGGCCTGCAGGGCTTGAAAACCGAAAAAGACAGTGATGTTGCGATGAAAAAAATCGCACAGCAGTTTGAATCGATGTTTATTCAAATGTTAATGAAAAACATGCGTTCGGCAAACGCAGTTTTTGAAGAAGGCAGTATGTTTAACTCAAAAGAATCTGAGTTTTATCGTGATATGCAAGATAATCAAACTGCGCTGACAATGGCACACGGTAAAGGTTTTGGTATTGCTGATGCGTTGTATCGGCAAATGTCGGGAAAAGACGCCAATAAATTACGTCATATGGATAATGCATCTCAAGCACCTGTGTTTGTTTCATTAAAGGGATTAAACGATAACTCAGCGTTGACTCCGACAAAAATTCAAAACAACGATATAAAAAATATCACAACGAATCCCGAAGAATTTGTAAGATCTTATATTCCTTACGCTAAAGAAACTGCTAATAGATTAGGTGTGGATGCAGAAACACTTATAGCTCAAGCGGCGTTAGAAACCGGCTGGGGTGAATATGTCATTCAAGATAATATGGGGAGATCCAGTAATAATTATTTCAATATAAAATCAAATAATGAATGGCACGGTGATAAAGTTGTTACGAAAACTCGAGAGTTTTTGAATAATGCGTTTGTTAATGTTAAGGATTCATTTCGTAGCTACGACTCAATTGGCGATAGTTTTAAAGATTTTGGCGAATTTATTCTTGGCAGCGATCGTTACAAAGATGCGGCTGAATCGTCTAAAGATGGTATGGAATTCATTCAGAAAATTCATGCTGCTGGCTACGCTACCGACCCAAATTACGTCGACAAAATACAATCGGTATATCAACGTGTTCGGGCAATTACGGACGGCATTTCGAGAGAGGTGAACCATGGCCGGTGATCTATTAGGCGTAAGCGTTACGGGTTTACGTGTTGCCCAAACTTCCCTTGGAACTATTGGGCATAATATCGCGAATGCTGGTGTTGATGGATATAGTCGCCAGAGTGTAAATGCGGAAACAAACCCATCAACCTTAACGGGTGGCCAGTATCAAGGAAGTGGGGCTAGTGTAGCTTCGATAGAGCGTCAGGTTAATGATTTTTTAATTCAACAGTTACGTGACGATACTACCCTATCGTCGGATATGGATGTTTATTACGATAGTATCCAGCAACTCGACACTTTACTTTCTGATAGTGATACAGGATTAACTAGTGCTTTTGAAAGTTTTTTTTCTTCAATGCAAAATGGCGCTGATGATCCTACTTCAATTCCATCACGCCAATTAATTATTAGCGAATCAGAAAACTTAAGTGATCGTTTCAATTCAATTTATGACCGTCTAGAGTCTATAAATGATGGTTTGGATACGGCACTTGAGTCAGCTGTTACTCAAGTGAATGCCTTAGTTGAAAACCTTGCGGATCTTAACCAAAAAATATCCGAAGCGATTGGTACTGGAAATGGCGCGCAACCCAATGATCTATTAGATTTACGTGATGAAACGCTAAAAGAGTTGTCAAAATTTATAGCCGTACAAACTTATGAGCAAGGTTTTGGTCAGGTCAATGTTGTTATTGGAAGTGGGAAAAGTCTTGTGGTAGGTTCTGAATCGCGTCAAATTGATTTGATTTCTAACCCCAATAATCCAGGTGAATTACAATTGGCTGTTGTCGGTACACATACGAGTCAAATTATCAATACCAGTAGTACAGGCGGTGAAATTGGAGGTTTGTTGCGATTTCGCGAAGATCGTTTACAGGATACCTATAATCAATTGGGGCAAGTAGGAATTGTTATAGCCGATACCATGAACACGCAACATGCCAGCGGTATCGATTTAAATAATGAATTTGGCGGTGGTTTTTTCTACGATATTAACGACATCGATATTAGTCGAGATCGGGTTACGGGCAGTTCTGGTAACGCATTGCCACAAGATCGTGTATTGCACGTGGATATCGTGGATTCAGCGAATATAAGTTCTAGTGATTATCGTTTGGAAATTGCTACTGGCGGCTTATTTACGGTAGAGCGAGAAAGTGACGGTGCTGTAGTATCAAACGGTTTGTTCGCGGGCGGTTTTCCATTCTCTATAGAGTTTGATGGTCTTGAACTCATGTTTGAGGGCGGTAGTTTCCAAGCCGGAGACAGCTTCGAGATTCAGCCGACACGTACAGCGTCACGAGATTTTTCGTCCGTAATTATTAATCCTGAAGACATAGCTTTTGGTGCGCCCATAATTTCGGGGTCGTCGTTAAGTAACCTGGGTTCTGGCAGTATTGCTTCGGGTGAGCTTCTTTCTTTAACTGGAGTTGATGGCAGTCTTTTACCGCTTCTAGCCAACCCTGGTGAAATGAGTCCACCCCTAGTTGTCCGCTTTAACACCAATACAAACTATGACATTTTAGATAATTCTGATCCGGGCAACCCTGTTGATCTTGATCCACCTATACGGAATCAAACCTTTTTCATCGGTTCGGCAAACAATATTTTTTCAACGGATCCGGGTGAAACTCAGGTCACAATGGATGGTGTTTTAAGTGGTTTGCCAGCGGGTAGGGCGCCTGAAATAGGCGGTGGCCCATTAAGTAATGGTTACCCACGTGAGGTCATAAGTATATCTCGGCCATCTGGGAATCCGGGTGTTCCCGATATTACTCAAAATATTACGACGTCTTTAAACTCATCTGCACGTGAAACAGCCAGCCTGTTAAATAATATAGATGGCGTGAGCGCGAATGCCACAAGTTATATGGAGATCAGTAATACGGCGGGTTTAACATCAATCGCGTCACCTTTGCAAATCACCTTAAATGGTGAAGATTTAATTGAGTATGAGTTTGACAGTGTTACGTCGACATTTGTAGTTGCGAGTGAGGTACCCGATCCTGTTGTGGATGAAGATGCTTTCAATGACTACCTAGAAGCGAGAATTAATTCAAATAGTAACTTACAAGCGGCACAAATTTATGCCACTGCCGCAAGAAACCCGATTACGGGCGTAGCTGAAATTCGAGTAAACTCTTCACGCGGCGATAATTTAGAAGTTTCTCTTATCGCCGACAATACTGGACCCGATAGCCTAAATATCGGTGATGGCGAAAATCCTGAAGTAGCCTTAGATGGAAATGGTGCGGGTGTAAGCTCTGCGATATCTGTAGGTGGGATAATTGATATTCGTCTAGCAGAAGATATTAGTTTGGGTACTTTGCCGCCCAACAGTATGCTTTTTGGCGATACTACGGCAGTTGATTTTGTACAATCAACGTATATGGGGATTCAAACAACGATTAAGGGCGTCCCTCAAGATGGGGATACGTTCACAATTGATTTTAACTTGGATGCCGCTCTCGATAACCGTAACGCCCTCAACCTTGTAAACCTAGAAAACGCGAAAACTATGGGGGGTGAGGTGGCAAGTTACTCCGAAGGTTATGCTTTACTTGTTGAAAAAATAGGCATCGATACAGCTTCTTCACGGATCAATCGAGACGCCGCCGGAAATGTTCTCCAGCAAAGTGAAGATCAGCGAAACTCAGTGAGTGGTGTAAACCTTGATGAAGAGGCCGCCGACCTGATTCGTTTCGAGCAAATGTATTCGGCGAATGCTCAAGTTATCTCTGTGGCACGAGATTTGTTTGATCGTTTAATAAGTTCCTTTTAACGGAAAGGCTTTGCCACTATGCGTATATCATCAGTTCAAATATTTAACATCGCCAACAATAGTATGGCCGATGCTAATGAAGCAATTTTAAGAACGCAGCAGCAGCTTTCTACTGGCCAGCGCGTATTGCAACCTTCGGATGACCCTGTAGCGTCCACGAAAATCATTGCTTTAACAGAAGAGTTATCTGGGATAGATCAATACAAAAAAAATATTGATATTGCGAATAATGATCTAGTCATTGAGGAGTCTATCCTCGATGGTGTAATGGGTGTTATCCAACGAATTCAGGAACTTAGTGTACAAGCAGGTAACACAGCGACTTTATCATCAAGTGAATATACTTCACTGGCGAACGAAGTAGATGCCCGTCTCGAGGAAATGCAAAACCTTTTAAACTCGCAAAATGCAAGTGGTGATTTTATTTTTGGTGGATTTAAAAGTAAAACCGAACCCTTTTTGGGGGACCCATCAAGCGGTTACCGTTATGTGGGCGATGAAGGCCAAAAACACATTAAAGTTTCAAACAGTACGACTATGGCGTCAACGGATTCCGGCAAAACGGCTTTTGTTGATGTTGAAAGTTCGGCTCCTACAATATCAACATATTCGGGAGCTACTAACCGCTCGAACCCACCGGTTGAAATATCGATCGGGCAGGTTGTAGATCAAGAAGCTTTTGATGATTTCTTTCCGGAAGATATGGTCATAACCTTTAATCAAGATTCCGCCGTCGCGCCGGCCGGGAAAAACTTTACAATTACGGAACGTTCTACAGGCCGTATTGTCAGTGCTAATCAAGTGTATTCCCCTGGTGAAGAAGTTGTCGTTAAGGGCACCAGCTTTCGTATTACCGGTAATCCTGTTTCAGGAGCTCCTGGTGTTCCAGGTGATCGTTTATTTGTAGATTCTACCAACAAACAAGATGTGCTTACCACCATGGCTCGATTTAGTCGTTCTATGAAAGATTTTAATGGCACCCAGGAAGGCCGGAACCAACTAAACGAAATGGTTGCCACCACAATTGAAAACTTAAAACACGCGCAAACCAGTGTGTTAGAAGTTACCTCGAAGATTGGTGCTCGGTTTAATACATTGGAAAGTACAGAAGAACTTCATGCTGACGCTTCACTTGTTATCAACAAATTGATGTCTGAACTACGTGACGTGGATTACGCTGAGGCCGCTACACGACTCTCAATGCAAACACTTATCTTAGAAGCTGCGCAGACATCTTTTGCGCGAATAAGTCGTTTGAGTCTGTTTGATCGTTTATAAAAATTCTGATTAACTCGTTGTAGGCCTTCCAGGTTAGACGATTAGTTTTTGTGCTGGAAGGAATCTTTCTGTGAATGCCGTTTTATCCTGCTTAGCTCAGAGTGCAACTGATGACTCTGGCAACAATCACAGCTTATTCTCCTAATATAACGTTCCTTTTAACACTCCAACACTCCAACACTCCAACACTCCAAAAATTTCAACAATGATCGTTAGCATCCTGCTGGAACGGAGATCAAAGTATGGGAATGATTCTAGGCTGTTCTGTTTAAAACTATTTCAAATCACTCATTAAGTAGACCGTAGGCGGAAACACAAAGCTTGCCGCTTTTTCAACAAAGCTTGCCGCTTTGAATTCAACTCCTCTTGAGAGCCCAGTAAATACGGGGCTTTGACGTTTTGGCATAGGCGTTGCAACTTCTAAAGTAAGAAAACGTATTTATTCTATTTTAATTTTTAAAGAAAGGTTGTAGGAGAAACGCTATGCCTCTAGTCATTAATACCAACGTTGCTGCACTGAACTCACAAAGGCAACTTGTAAAATCTGGCAATGATACCGCGCAAGCAATGGAGCGACTGGCATCCGGTAGAAGAATTAATACCGCTGCCGATGATGCTGCTGGCTTAGCGATTTCAAATCGCCAAACCTCACAAATTCGAGGACTCGATCAAGCCATTCGAAATGCCAACGACGGTGTATCATTGATACAAACCGCTGAAGGTGGTCTAGATGAAGTGACTAACATCCTTCAGCGAATGAGAGAGCTATCGATTCAGTCTTCTAACGGAATCTATTCGGATGTTGACCGTTCTACATTAGACGCTGAAGTTCAGCAACTTAAATCGGAAATGGATCGTATAGCCTCTTCAACAACGTTTAATGGCCAGCCTTTATTGGATGGTAGCTTAGACGATGTGAAGTTGCAGGTAGGTTCTGAAGCGAATCAAACTATCGATATGTCTATTCCGGGTTTCAGTACATCGTCATTGGGCTCAAGCTCTGGCGACATTGTTGGCGAAGCTGCCACTGGGCTTGGAAGCCTTACGGTATTAGGCGGCGATGAAATAGTGATTAATGATGTTTCGATTAGCTCGTTGACAAGCGCGACAACTATTAACGAAGCCTTATCCACCATTAATGCCGATCTTGATGGTAAAGGTGCAGAAGCGACAACTTTAGTGTCCTATATATCGGAATCTGCGGGTAGCGGTGTATTGGTCCCGGGTAGTACCCTAACGCTAACACTGACCGACGGTGATGGCGCAGCACAAACTTACAATATCAGTAATACCGGTAACATGGATGAACTGGTTGAACGGATTAATTCCGATACTATTATTGACGCGAAGCTAAATGAAGCCGGGAAACTAGTGTTAAGTGCCGATGGCGCGCAGAGTATTCAAGTACAAGATGGCTCTACGGGGCAGGCCGCTACCGGTGCGTCGAGCAATGATACAACCGAAAATTACCGACTTGTCTTGACGGATACGGGAGCGGAAAAAACCGGTGTTAAGGTTGAAGCGGGTACCGGCGCTACTTCTTCTGAGCTTTTAGGTTTAGGTTTAAATGTTCAAGATGATAATGGTAATTTACTGGGGGGCTCGTTAACGGCGACTGCGAGTAACGATATAAACTCTGGTGATTTGATCATCAACGGCGTGGATATTGGTAATATCGAAGTAGGTACCTCTATTGCCAATGATATCGATAATGTGATTATTGCCATTAATAAGTTGTCAGACGATACTGGAGTGGTTGCTTTTGAAAATCCAGGAACAGGTGGTGCGCAGCTTGGCTTACGTTCGGCAGATGGTGACTCCATATCTATTAAATATGGTGATGGGTCTACGGGATCCGATGTGCTTGCGTTAACAGGTTTGCAGGAGCAGAACTCCGCAGAAGGCAGTGGTTCTGTATCGGGGATAGATATCTCTACAGCTGCAGGTGCCCAGTCGGCTATTGACGTGATTGATCTGGCACTCGAAGAGATTAATGCTACCCGATCGGAGTTAGGTGCAATTAATAACAGGCTTGACTTTACAATGTCGAATTTAGCGAATGTGTCAGAGAAAACATCAGCAGCTCGATCGCGCATTGTTGACGCGGATTTTGCAGCAGAAACATCGATGCTAAGTCGATCTCAGGTATTGCAGCAGGCATCACAAGCCATGTTGGCTCAAGCGAATGCGGCACCACAGCAAGTGTTACAGTTGTTACAGGGTTAGGTTTTAATTAGTGGCGTACAAAGTACGAAAGTGAGCCTTTGAACTGGACTTTTTAATCGAAGCGAATCCAGGCATGGGTTCGATTTTTTGTAAACGTGAACCCAACTGCGCTCTTCAGTAGGTTCCAAACCTATCGATAGTCTTCATTACTAAAAGGTGCCTCATGATTTATCGAAAATACATTGCCTTATAATTTTGGGGTTTCTAGAATATGTGGGCTATGGCATAGAAAATATCTAAATAAATGAGAGTAACTCGTCATAACAATATTAGAGAGAGCCAAAAGAGTCGCGCTATAATTTTTTTATAACATATTAGCTCCGAATGGAAATGGTGACTCTTGGGCAATACACTATTTAATAAAGATGGAGGCGATAATGAATCGCATTGTTGTTTGGGCTACAGGAAGGCTTTCTCAAAGATTTATAGAGCAGATGGGGAAATATTACAGTATTCAATGTGTCGTGGAAGGAAGTGTTTTGAATGCCGCAATGGCTAGTTTGAAAGGGATTCCTGTCATGTCCAAGTAGGCATATATGGATCCGGAGCTTAAGTCACTTCCCCTATATATATGTTCGACATTTTTTGGTAAAATCTGTGACGAGTTGTTAGACAATAAACGTCTGATTAGACGACATTTACATTGTTTTTTCGGGCGATTTCATCGCACGACCTATACCCATTGTAGAACTATCTCCGCCAATCGAAGACTACATAAAAGGACAAAAGCGCTGTCGGGAATTTTATGGTCGATTGTCTGATTCTGAAAATCTTGTCACATTCAAAGACCCGAGTGTTGCAAGGTTTGATCTGTTGAAACACGCTCTTGATAGCTCATCTGACGAAGGGTTAGGAACGTGCACGAAATATCATCCCGATTCCAATAGACTATGATTTGAAGTAAAATTCAATTTTTTGGTGAAAATGCTAAATGAGTTCGCACTATTGTGAAGAGCACGAAGAAGAAATGGCT
>JBLIMQ010000066.1:0-24583 GCA_047638775.1 Flavobacteriales bacterium | reverse complement strand
ACACAAAGAACCTTACCATTGGCGCAACGCGCAACTGGAGTAGAACGGTACTGGAATGGAATTTAGCCGCTGACAGTAACCTACAACCCCACACAAAAGGCGGTTGCGATGCCTGCTTAGGCGCACTTACAATCGATGGTGATAATGTAAAGCGCAACGCGGCATACTACATAATCGCCCATGCATCTAAGCTTGTAGTACCGGGCTCCAAACGCGTCGAATCCTCTGTAATAAAAGACTTACCGAACGTAGCGTTTATTACACCTCAAGGTGAAACAGTCCTGATCTTGCTGAACAATTCTAAAAAAATAAAAACATTTTCTGTGCAGCAGAAAACAAAGGAAGGTACGCAGCAATCAAGTGCTTATACCATTCCTGCACAAAGCGTTGTGACGTTGCAGCTATAGTTAAAGCTAAAGCTAAAGTTAAAGTTAAAGCTCTAGTTAACGCACCCTGCGCCAAGCGGTCAATCTATAGCGGCTTGGCGTACTAGCTAAACACTAATATAGAGCAAGAATATAGAGCACGAATATAGAACACCAATACAGCGGCGGCCACTCGCTAATGGCTATACGTAAATCATGACTGGCGCATAAGCTAACACGTGGGTCTTTGAACTTCATTGATTGCGGATCGTGCTTCGTGCTTCGTGCTTCGTGCTTCGTGCTTCGAATAACAATAATTATCTATCCAAAAACGTCGGCGGGTATATATTTGTATTCATACAAAGTACCTTTAATTTTATAGCCGTAACTTTTCTATTTCCCGTGTCATGCGGTTCCGCACGTTTAACCGACAAGGGAGAGAAGAGTCAAAAGCTTGACATAACAAGCTCTATCGTAAACTTTAACTCAAAAGTGACCGATGTATTACGGCTTAGCCCTAGCCAAAACTCAATTGAATAAATAGAGTTTTTTATAGAACCTATCACGCCTACAATTTACTGTGTGCAGAAATTTATTCGCCAAATCTAAAGAACACTATTAGAACCCATCAAATCAGGAATAAACTCCAAATACTAGCATCGAAAATTCTTGATTCCCCAAACGACAGGAGCCTTTCATTTTCTTATTTCCACTTTTTTACGGCCACTCTATCCTCGCGTAAAAGTCTCATTCCTGGAAAATAACGGCTATTTACATTCGCAAAAAAAAACCCCAAAAAAAACCAAAAAAAATAGACTCTTAGTCCCACGGAAGTTTGCGCGGGGTTCGACTTTACCAGAACCTCTATCACAAAATAAAACTCTCACTCGAACGCCATTCCCCAGTAGTCGGACGCGCAATATACAACATGCGACTACTTTAATCGTAGGAAAGTAGGAAAGTAGGAAAGTAGGAAAGTAGGAAAGTAAAAAGCACTCATAAATATTACTGAATAAATAGAACGTAACCAAAACGGCAATTCAGACATACCTGTTTTACATCTAAAAAGGATAGCTGCCATCTAATAATGAACATCATTGACGTATAAATGGCCACAAAAAACCCGTGCGGTAAAAACCTACCGGCACAGGAACAATAATGAATAACAAGAGGCTTATTATGAAAAACACTCCACGCAGCCTGATAGGGCTGACTAAAGCATTACTATGCGGGCTACTACTTAGCGTTATGTTAGGTTCTACCGCCCAAGCACAGTACGTGCATACCAATGGCACAAAAATAGTCGACGAAAACGGCGATGAACTCTTTCTAAGTGGTATCAACCTTGGTAACTGGTTGTTATGGGAAGGCTACCTAATGATGGGTGATTTTAACTTTCGTACCCACACTCAGTTTTTTAACTCCCTAAGCGCAACCTTTGGTAGCTCCGATAAAGCCGCCGAATTTGAATACCAGTGGCGCCTAAATTATGTGGATGAACAAGCCATTGCAGACCTAAAAGGGCTAGGCTTTAATTCCGTACGCGTACCTTTTCACTACAATATGTTTTGGTGGGATGGCCAGCTACGTGATAACGGCTTCGAACATTTCGATAACGTTATAGAATGGTGCCGCACACACGACATGTACGTACTATTGGACATGCACGCCGCTCCAGGTTATCAAAACCCCGGCGATCACGCAGACAATGTAAATTCCAATTCAGGCCAACCGCGTGATTCGGTTAAATTCTGGGACGGCAACAACATACAAATTGCATCCGATGTTTGGCGCCATATTGCTGATCGTTACAAAAACGAACCGGTAGTTTGGGGTTACGATTTAATTAACGAGCCCGTGCCACAGCCCGGTCGTGAATATGAATTATTGCCATCAATGGTACAAATGCGTAACGCCATTCGCGAAGTGGATAACAACCATATTATTGTCGTTGAAGGCAACTGGTGGAGTTCTGATCTAACGAAAATTGATTGGGCCGATTCCCAAGTGCAAGCTACATCGGGTATATCCTCTAAATGGGATAACAACCTAGTGTATCAACTTCATCACTATGGATCGCTCGCCGATACACTAGGCAGAGAGAACATTACCAACAATTTAAATATTCCGCTCATTATAGGTGAATACGGTGAAACCGATAACGGCAACCTTAAAGACATCACCGATTGGGCAAGACAAAACCTTGCGGGCTACTTCCCTTGGTCGTTCAAAAAAATGTCTCACGATAAAACTCTGTGGACCATTCCGCCCAACGATGCTTACAATCAGGTTAAGCAATTTATTAACAACGGTGGTACACCGCCCACACACCTTTATGCCGACATGATCGCCTTTACGCAAAATAATATTCGTAACGGTCATAGCAGTCATACCTGGCACCAAGGTTTTTACGACGCCGTAAAACCTACAGAAGTATCTACGCCGCCCCCAGAAGCAAGCTGTAATAACGCGAGCGCTCAAAACTTACCGGGCCGTATTCAAGCCGAATCCTACTGCGAAATGTTTGGCATTCAGACAGAAACCACAGGCGACGTAGACGGAGACCAAAACATTGGTTGGATAGATGCTGGTGATTGGACCGACTACAAAGTAAATATTACTAGCGCCGGTGATTACACGTTTAATGCGCGAGTTGCCGCCAACGCCAATGCAGGTACCATTAACGTTGCAATAGATGGCAGCCAAGTGGGCTCTATTAACGCACCCGTAACTGGCGCATATCAAACATATCTCACCAGCAATACTTCTGTGTACTTACCCGCTGGCGTGCATACATTACGCTTAGATTTTGCAAGCGCAGGGTTGAACGTTAATTGGATTGAGCTAATACAAAACTCGACGCCGCCCGCCGGCGTATGCGATGGCAATTCGCAAACTCTACCGAGTAAAGTTGAAGCTGAAGACTTCTGCGATATGAGCGGCATTCAAATAGAAAGTACTAGTGACACTGGCGGTGGTGAAAACATAGGCTGGATAGACACCGGGGACTGGGCCGATTATAGTATTCACGTAGATACGAACACCAACTTTACGCTGGGGCTACGCGTAGCAAGTCAAAACGGTGGTGGCCGCGTTAACGTTAATATAGACGGCGCTAACGTAGGCGGTTTCGATATTTCGAGTACCGGCGACTGGCAAACGTGGCAGACCCTTCTTATGCCGATCACATTAAATGCTGGTGATCACTCACTGCGTTTAGATTTTGCAGCCGGTGGCTTAAACCTAAACTGGGTAGAGTTCAGTACTACTACCACACCACCGGTATCCGGTGAATTACAGGCGGGTACTTACTACATTACAAGCGAGGCATCTGGCAAAGTACTCGACGTAGACGGCGTATCCACCAGTAGTGGCGCCAACGTTCACCAGTGGGCATACGGCGGCGGCTTAAACCAACAGTGGAATGCCCAGCACGTAACAGGTAACACCTTCGAGCTAGTGAGCCTAAACAGTGGCGCGTGTTTAGATGCCGATTCCGGCAGCGACAACGCACAGCAATGGGAATGCCTCGGCAACACTAACCAGCAATGGGTAATAGAAGCGCAAACCGATGGTAGCTTTTTAGTCCGTACCAAGACCGGTAACGAAGTACTAGACGTACAAGACGGTAACACCGTTAACGGCACCAACGTTCGCACTACTGGCTTGAATAATTCTAGTGCACAAAAATGGCGTTTTAATCGCGTTAACTAAACGTTTTTATACCTGATCCTAATAGCCACGCTCTGCTGGCTTATCCAACCCTTCCATTCTGGAGGGGTTTTTTTTCCTCTGTTTTTCTCATTAATTTTTTCTATATCTTTTTAAAATTATAAAACAGTGAACAAGTAAACAAGCAAGTGAAAATAGTACTTAGCTGAGGGCTGTTTTAATTTTTCATTAGTCAAAGTGATAGAAAATACATAGTGCTCGCGCCAATTGCGCCGCCGATCGTCACGCTGATGGCGATGACTAATACATAATAATTCCTAGTCAGCACTTGTAGTTCTTGAGGGCGGACTCTAGGTACCACAAGCAACGATTCTCGGGGGCAACTAAATGCTACCGCAAGAGCCGATACGCTCTCGTTAGATGCAGACCCTTCCTTTTCAATTCTTTGTATCGTACGTAAATTTAGATCGCAAATTTCGGCAAGCTGCTGCTGAGTCCATCCGTTATCGAGGCGTTTAATTTTTATAAAAGGAGAATTGACAACCACAATCTACCGCCCTAAATAATTTAGCCATGAATCCGCTATATTTGACCACAGTAGCATGCCGAATAAAAAACCAAAGACCATGCTAATAAGGATAGAAGGTAGAAAGTGCTTTATGTCTAGCCGATCGGACTGTCGGGTACGCAAACGTTGTTGAAATATAGATTTTTCGTCTTCTTCTAGACGGCAGTCAATTTCACCCGAGGCGTAACTTAGCCAATGCCACTCCAAACTTAGCTTTCTGGCCCCAAGACTGAAATCATGCCGGTGCTTCTTGGCGATATACCACTGTGAAGACAGTGCTTTGTCGCCATGATATATGCTTTCCCTGCAAGGCCAACCCCGACCGTGAATCGTAATGTCGATATCGCCATTTTTTAGCGTGTAGCTGTATCCGCCAAAAATCGTATTGCGAATGTACGGCAAATCAAAATTAGTTGTTGGCGAACTGGGAATATAGGCAAGATTTTGGGTATAGAAATCTAATCCATCACGCGTCACTTGGCATTCTAAAGCGCCCGTAAGAATGTTACTCATGTGGAACTTCACGCTATACGCATGGCCGTTGAGTTCAAAAGAATGAATGCTACTACGACTAAAGGAACGCTTACTTGAAACTATTTCGTCATCGGCATAAATCGTTTCCTTGCCTGACCAAATAGAGCCTTGTGCCGCAAACTTTGTACCGTTATCTTCAAAAAAGAACCAATAGCCCTTCTTCAGCGTCACAGTGTTGTTTGATAGATTATTCATGATTATTCCGGGCTATTGTGGGTGAGCGAAAAGAGTACCTAATCTTCACGATCAACGTGACGACAGTTGTACGTCTATCGCCAATATCGTATACGACAGCTAGCTGTCGTATACGTTTTAGTGTTAGCGACCACTAGCCGTTAAGGTAAATTGACTCGACAACGAATGCTGAGATATTAAGTCTACAGTTGCCCTAGATTTGGCGCTAGACGTTGCGTGTAGTATTCTGACTTCCGAGAGAAAAGGGTGTTTTCCTATATTCGTGCAAGGTTTTACCTACGTCTAACCCTATACGTCTGCTTATACCGGCCCTCCGCACTCACCAAAAACACATTTGCCATAAACGCAAAAACAGGACGCAGGTATGCCTTCATATAAGTTCGAAAACTTTCTCTTCAACACAACAACCTGCCAACTCACACAAAATGATCGCAAGATTGCCCTTCGCCCAAAAACGGCACAGCTGCTAACGTTTTTCCTAGAAAATAGCGATCGAGTCATAACAAAAGCAGAACTCACCACAGCAATATGGCATTCAGAGCATATTCAAGACCATGCCCTGTTTCAATTGATTAGTGAGCTAAGAAAGCTACCCTCCTCCGCAGACCTTATTCGCACCCAGCCCAATAAAGGCTATTGCTGGATAGCCAAGAGCACACAATGCACCCAACATCTGCGCAAAACACTGCTCACGTCTGCCGCAATAGCGGCAAGCATTGCGTGCGTATTGGTGACGAGCGTAACCTTTAACGCTGCTCAACCGAAGGGAATTGTCAGCCCGACCTATCATCCAGCCTTGCCCGCCATACACGCTTTCTCCAAAGGCGCTATCGCCCTCGAAAAAGGGGACCAAGACAGCGCCATCACCTGGTTTGAGTTTGCCTTACTTGAGAATCCGTATTCCGTCGAGACACGCTTGATGCTGGCCGAGAGCCTGTACCAACAAAACCGACTACAAGAATCAACAGCATCTCTTCAACCAATACTCAGCGAAACTGACACAAACCAATACATCCAAATGGCGGCGAGAGACCTCATGAGCCGCATACATCAACAAAATGGTCTGTTCAGCGATGCGCTAAATTTCGCCCCACACACAGGCAATGGGCTCCAAGGCGCCCAATGTACTGCAGATATACTCGATGAAAGACGAGTAAAACTCAAGCAGACCCTTGATCAAAAATACGACACCACAACCTCACAACCCGAGCGAATCGCCACACATGAAAAACCACGCAGCCAAGACTACATTGAGCGCTGCAACATACTAAAGAGCACTCAAATAAAAGAAGGTTCAGCAGCATGCATTGAATTAAACGCAATAGATTTTTATGCCTATACGCATACCGCCGGAAAAATTAGAAATACTATTTAGTTAACAAATTGATTGAAAAACATTTAACTAATTGAAAGATAAGAACTTATAGAAAGTTTTAGATCTTTATACTTTAATTATAGGCCCCTTCCCCAAACACTCTAGCTTTACCAAACATAGACTTGGAAAGGCACATGAAGCAACCATTAATCACAGCACTGGCATTAGTTTGCATTAGCCAAATTTGCAGCGCCAATAGCGCAGACGAACAGATCCGCGCCCTATTTGACGGTCAGCCCGTCGACATCTCTGAGTACAACACCCACTTTAAAGAAGTGAAGCACGGAGCAACGAGTTACTTTGCCACTCAAGACGGCCGTTATGTGTTTGCCGGCCCGATTATCGACACAAAGAGCCGTACCGACATTGTTGAAAAACGCAGTCGAGAACGGCGCACAGAAGTACTCGCGGCACTACCCAAAGATCAATATCTTAGCTACCCCGCTAAAACAGACCAGAAACATACCATAACCGTATTTACCGATATCGATTGCCCATACTGCCGTACGATGCATGCGCACATTGACGAATTTAACGCAAAAGGCATTACAGTGAACTACGTAATGCTACCAAGGGCTGGCTTAAACTCTCCTTCTTTTGACAAGACCGTATCAGCCCTATGCGCCAACGAACCCGCACAAGCCATGACGCTGGCCATGAACGGTGTGGAATTACCCACGACAACATGTACACACTCCGCCCGTGAGCAATACCAACTCGCTCAACAACTCAAGATCACTTCAACTCCAGCGATCGTACTTCCAAATGGACAGCTGAAGATCGGCTTTAGAACACCCGAACAACTGTTAAGCCTTTTAGAGCAAATTTAAGCGCTATACCGACGGAAGCGTGCGGGTGGGGTGTAGTGGGAGTGGGAGTGGGAGTGGGTGTGGTGAGCTGAAAAATAAAACCCATTCGTCGTGAATGTGCGTCATCATGCTCTTTGAGTGAGACCTTGGCTCAACCAAAGTAAATGTAGTAATAAGGTCAGGCTGGAAATTATTTTCTTCCGCAGGCTCCAATAACAGCAGCTATGAAGGGTCAATAAAATAGCTATTTGGAAAGACTGTATACGTTCGCCAAAGCAACAACGTTCGGCTTGAAAGTTTCTTTCACCGACCATTAGTTTTGACAGATACCAAGTCTTTTTTAATCGTACAGAGTAGCACCTAAGTTAAAGTCACCCGAACCAACATAATAATTCTTTGCTCCCCGGCTCGAGAAACCACAACATCAGTAATTGAATACGACAAAATCTCAATAATAACTTTACTGTAAATCGTCACAAAAAAATCTTCGATATTGTATTGACCAGAACAAAATGGAATAGAATCATTGAGGACACTCAAAAACTAAACATTGAGTTTCGCTGAGCGGCAACCAATTGAAGTCCGTGAGACAGGTCTAAGAGTACCATTAAGATAAGTAAACTCTAGACACTGCCATCAAAATATTTATTTTCTAAGAGGTGAATACCTTTCGGTGTTCTAATCGAGGGCATTCAATACAGCTTCTTAGTGCTTCTGATCCTTCTTTATGATCACCTCAGTACCGCTTAACTCTTGCACGGCATGACGATCAATTTCATCCTCTGAACATTCAACAAATAGAGTAGAAAGAGCATCACAAAAAAACGAACAAAAATCGTTCCATTCAACGCAATCGTCCAAAAAACTTACTAATTCACTATAATTTTCTCGTTTATTGCCCATGATTGAATCCATTTTGTCGAAGGCTTTTAGAAACCATAGCACAATATTTATATGTGATCACTTGACTATAATCACGAATAAGCTAGGCGTGTATATAAGATACGCTCTAAAATATTCGCGGGGAGATATGACCCAAAATACCTTTACTGGGTAACTAGGCATTAGAAGATCTATTCAAAATCGCTTGGAAAGGACATCGCACAATAGTAATACGTGTGACGTATTTAAAGAACCTACGAACGAACGCTACATATAAGATACCTTATAATGAAGCTGTGAGAAGCAAAGGTAAGCCTTCTAAGTGCCTATCCCAATGCCACTTCAATTCCCCACCACCTACATACTGACAAAGTGTTCAGCGGCGATGGGAATACCATAGATAACGTGCTTATCGTGCTGTTTTTTCCTTATCGCAAATTAAACTAGCCTAAGATACTGCGACTTAAATTCCTTAGCGATGAATGTCCTTACAAATTAATAGTGTCCTTACAATTAATAGATGTCCTTACAAATAATAGTGAATTATTCACACACATATTTTGTATGACTAAATTAGTTTTTTTCCAAACTAGAGAACGCGATTAGAGTCCATCGAGTCAACAATAAAAAACCTATGAGTGCATTAGCGGCGAGTATCCTAGTTATTTTTCTAATCGCCTTCTAATTGCTTTCTAATTACTTTTATTAATGGTGAGCGCCATTATCTGTTGACGCGTTCGCTCAAGAGCCAATAGCGATTGAAATACTACTACTAACAACCATATTCCAAATTTCTTCGAAATTCACATCAGTGTCAGACTGCACATAGTGCTCTAAAAATATTCCCCGGTTCCCTGATAGCGATTTCCAAATTTTTATTGTGTGTTCGCTCCACCACTACCACCATCATATACCTCCACTAAATAGGCGTATTCAAACCCATCGACCTTCTTATTCTGCACAGCCGTAAACGGTATTTTGTCGTGCACCTCAATTCGCAAGGCATTGATTTGACGATCATTGTCTTGCTGCGGCATCACGTTGAACCCACGTTCTGTTTCAACAAAACGACCTAGAGTCTCCGCAGCCTCAACAACAAGTCCATTATCATGCTTATAAAGATTAGTTTTACTCACGCTCTCCCCACCTAAGTCGCTTAATTTAAATTCACAACTAAGACAACAGATAACAAACAACATTATTATAATAACTTTCATGTTAAATCGCCCCTGTAGACAACATATCTTTATACGCATCGAAAACAAAATACCCCCACCCGGAGGAAACACGGTCATCCCAAGCTCTAGAGGTATATTCCAAAGCCATCGCTTTGATATTATCATCCGGCCACTTGCTGGAATTTTTCGAATACGCCGAAAACTGCAAAGAAGGAAATGATAAAACAGTATTAGGGAAGGAAGATAATTTCAGTCCCGATGCAGCAACAGCAACAGCAACAGCAACAGCAACAATTCGAATGTATTTGGTTACTCCAAAGATATTAAACTCATCTGAAGTTAAGAATGAAGCAATCTCATTGCGCGTGAGTGTAGCTGTCATTCCGGGAGACAGAAGGCCATCAAATAGCTTATGTTTACGAGCGGTAGAAACTACTATTGGGCCTAATACGATAATAGAAGGCATTCAATACGCCTTCTGGTTTTTCTAATACTTTTTTAAAGCCGCCCAGCACCGCTTAATCACTGTTCTGTATGACTATCAATGTCAGATTCAACAGAAAGAGCATCACAAGATACAACGTTTAACACATTAGAATAAATCGCAATAAGACTGATGTCTGATATCTCTGACTTATTAAAAGTACTCACGAACTAACGTTTCATGTCACAGATATTGTGTAATGAAAAGCAGATTCATGAGCTTTTTTTCTGTTATAGCTACTAGCCTAAGTAGCGGACAAACACGCAAATATTGATTCCCCACTAGCCGATACTGAACGAAAATCAGGGATTAATATTGAATCACTATTAGATATTGACCTTACACAAAGCATCCCTTGTGATGACAATCTTCCTACACTTCTATCCGTTAATATTAATTCAGCACAGGGTTTAACGAAACTCTCGCCGTCACGTCGGTAGATATGCAGAGGTAAGCCTTCAACCGTATTCGTCACAACCGAAGAAGAAAAATCCCACCCCCTATGTGTATACGACTGCGCCAATAATAGATTGACAAGAAAAGACCCATTCCCCCATAAATAGTAGCCATGATCATGCTCCGCACCGAGCTCTTCATACTTAAAACTATCTATCGGCGAAGTCGATGCACCATACGGAAGACGAGCCATAAACCGAGGCGCAACTATCGCTAAATGCTGGGAAGCTGAACTCTCTCGAAATTCTTGCCAAGCCACACTAAACTCGCGTTCAGGCTCAAGTGTCCAATCGTCTGAATCACCAGAGTCCCCAAAAGATAGACTCCCCGCTAAACGACTTGTAGCGCCTAACAATGCGATGCCTGCACTCGCTTTTGCTATCGTTGCAAAAGATTCCGCAATACGCACAGACTCTAGGTTATCGGAAACATACGCATCAACATTAATCACAGAGAAAGGAATACCTCCGCTCACCTGGCGATCTTCAACCAATAGCTTATACATCTGTGACTGCGATGCCACACCACCTTCGGTAATATCTTTTTGCAGCTCGTCATTATTCACATCCACAATAAAGATCTTTAACTTAGAGCTTGTCTCAACAGAACGGACTAAAAAGTAGAGGCTTCTCCAAGCGGATTCTAGTGCTTGAAATTGACTGGCATGCATAATTTTTCGTAATAAATTGCTCGTCGCGGAATCTACGGCTTGCAGCATATCGTCCAATCGGGGGTCGGCTAAAGGCTCTACGTAAGGGGAAACAATTGATCGAAAAAACGCATCAACATCATCTAAAGGATTCAGGGAAGCATCTTCATTTTTTTGACTATTAGCCAATAGTGTTTGCATAAAATCGCTAGCCTCATCTGCATCAATGGTTAGCGTTTTCTCGGTAATTTTTTGCTCCGTAAGGTCTTTGTGTGCATCGATATCTAATAGGCGTTGAATATCTGACACAGTTTGCTCAAACAGTGCAGGCTTTGCCAGCCGACGCTTTAAGGTTTGTAGCTCCTCAAACACACCCACACGCGCAACTAAGTAATCAGGGTGTAGGTCATCAAACTCCCTAAAAACAATAGGCTGTTCAAACACCGGCAAGTCTAACGACGGGGAAAATTTTTCGAAAACTTCTTCGAAATTATCTCTATCTATCTCAATCACCTGACGCTGACCTAAATCACTACGCGGCTTGTCCCCGCCAAAGTTTGCTACAACGGCAATATGCATCGGTTCACTTGTTGACCGCTTATATTCCTCTTCATATGATTGAGAATTAAACTGAATATTACCTGTTGTCATCGAAACTTTGGACATCGTCATTCCCTTTACTCAAAATATTATATTAGTCTTAGCTAAACCTAGTACTGGCCATACATAGCTAAGATACGGAAAAAGTCGGGACACGTGTTAATTGAATATGCCCACTAATCGAATGGACATCATAGCGAACCAAGGCCAGTATTAACACTTTACATCCACGCAGCAGCAGAGTTCCTTGTGACAAACCCCCGCCCCCAACAAACATCGCTTTTAGACAGGCCCTACCACCACATTATATCGCGCTGGATTCAACGCTCCTTCTTTATGCAAAACTTGCGATTTATGCAGAACTTACGACAGAATCGGTCAAAGCTTTAAGCATCGCCGCCAATCGATGGCATACACGTCAGTCTAATCGACTCTTCGAGCCTTCCAAAACGGGCTAATCTATTCCTCCGAAAAATTAGTAGAGATCGTTTTCATCTGTTCTACACGGTATTTTTGTCGGAATTAAGAATTTTACTGTAATGAACAACCATTTTTACACTGCTCTAGAGCTTGATACCGCAGCTACAAAGGTATGGAATTTCACTGAGATAGTTCAACTACTGACTATGCTTTCACCAAGACCCCTTTCAAATTTAGGCACATCAAAACGATACGTTAATGGATAAAGCGGATATGAATGCGCTAGATATCTAGAATTTGTGCTTCAAAACGAAAGAACTCCATTCAAATCAAATATCAAATATCAAATATCAAATATCAAATATAGAAAAGTATATCCCGCCATCACTATTTTTTGATCTACTTGCGGTGGGTACCATTCATATTTCCAATTTTTACGAACTTAGCTTATATAAGTAAGAGACTGTTTTACTTTACTTTACTTTACCTTTAGTTTGGTACAGATTTGGATATGCTACGCCTCGATTCTAAAAAGGACTAAGAATATGCATAATTTTACACGATCTAAATATCTACTCGTTCTATTTACCGTAGCGTCACTAGCAATATCACAATTTGGTTTTGCACAAACAACTTCCCCAAAAGTTAATTTTTTCTACTTGATTCCTTCCGACAGTTCGTATAATCAAGCTTACGAAGATGGCATAAAAAAAGCGGCACTAAGTATACAATCATTTTATTCGGAGCAATTAGGTGGCTCAGTTTATGCGACGACAAACCCCACCGTCGACGTGATTTACAGCGCAAATGATACCGCATGGCATGCTGATCAGATGTGGAGTCGATCTATCGACACCGTAGGCGCAACATTTAATGACCCCAATAATATTTATATAATTTACGTCGACGCTCTTGCATCGTGTACACCTAATAACCCGATTGGCGGAACCAGTGGCATAGCTGTTTTAGCGAAGAATGATTTACATGGTCTCGCTGGCGAACCTATAGAGGCCGATTGCAATGGGAACTTTGATCTCCAGGACGAAAGCCGTTGGTTTGGCGGATTGGGACACGAGCTTGGGCACGCATTGGGCCTACCGCACCCAGCCGGTTGTGATGCAGGGCTGTCCAGTTGTGACAGCGATTCCATTATGTGGCTTGGCTTTCGAGATTACCCCAACACTTACCTAGGCTCCGCAGCGTTAGATATTCTCGACAATAGTGGTTTTTTTACTTCCACCTACGAGAATCCACGCACACTCCCGCATATCGAAAACTTCGAGAACGGAGTCACGTGGAATAACACCGGTGAAATTAATTGGGCGCTACAGTCGGGTCCTACTCCGTCATCTCAAACTGGACCTAGCCAAGGCGCACAACGCGCAAGCTCAAACTATGTGTATTTTGAAACCTCTTCACCATCTGCCAACATTGCCGGCGACCAAGCAATTTTAGAGAGTGACGTGTTCGCTGCGCACAATTCATATATAACGTTCAAGTATCATATGTATGGGTCCGATATTGGCACTCTTGCTATAGAGGTATCTAAAAATGGTATGGACTGGGACACCGTATGGTCTAAAACAGGTCAACAAAACACTTCCGAGTCTGCAGACTGGAAAGCCCAAATGGTTCGCTTAGATTCCTTCAGCGGAAATATCAGGCTGAGAGTTAAAGCAACAGCGATTGGCGGCGACCATGGCGCCATCGATAATCTAAAGATCAATAAAAAGCAGTAATATTAAACGACTTGTTTGAGGCTCTACCCGACACACACAAACTTTATGTGTCGGGCGCCCCTACAATATTGTTTATTGTAGGGGCAAGTAAGCTTAGAGCTTAAAAAAAATTATACCGCAATATGTACCTAAACCGGTGTCCACTTTTCGCAGGGAAGACCATATTTACTTTACCCATAAATAGGATTTACTCACTACGACCAGCTTCCCACGGCTTTAGTATTATCGCGACAAAGTCCTGTACTACATCAATACTAAGAAGGGAATAGAGAGGGACGCTCACTAATGATAAATTGCAAATTTCCCCGGACAACGCCGGGGAATACCTACTCTTTCGGCTGAAAAACACCTTCAATTGACTCTTCAAAAATTTCCGCTATCGAGAATGCCAACCTTAAAGATGGGTCATGCTTACCTCGCTCAATTGCATTAACAGCCTGTCTAGATACATTCAACCGATTGGCCAACGCTTCTTGTGACCAGTCTTTTTCAGCTCGCAATACCTTTATTCTATTTTTCACTGTCATGATCCATCAATAAGAAACGAAGGATGATTCCATGTCCTCCAAAAACGGCAGGCAGTATATATGCAAAGCTTACTTCTGGCATTGGCAACTTCATGGCTAACATCCCGTATGCGAATGAAGCAAAACATACGAGCCCAATAGTCCACAAGAACGCCTCACCTGTTAGACGTTGCATATATTCATCTAACGCGAGAAACCGGACTCTAAAAATAAAGAACGCCCATATCAAGGGTAATATTGGCAGAAGTGTCACAATAACCACCATCCAAGTTGGCATATCTAGCAGCTCAATTGTAAACGTTTGAACGGCTATCAATCCCAAAAATAGAATCATCGTAAACATAAAGCGTTGAATGAACCGTCTTTGCGTATCCGTTTTTGTGTCCATGTATATCTCCTCGTTTAAAGTTGCTGTGGGTATTTAGGGGCTATAAAAGCATGCCTTGAAGACGCTGAATTTCAAATACCCCTGGAATGAATGTAATGTAAACCTGACACCCCGTAATGTCAAGTATACCTTACAAAAAGACAGGTTTACTTTCTTTTTAGGGAAAAGGTATGACTTCGCGACGCGAATAAAAAACACACAAAAGAAGCAATCCCAGACTATTCTTTAATTAAGTAATGAAGCATCCGGAGCATCCCTAGCATCTCGATGCTTCATTTTGACACTCAAGTTAACATTAGCCACTTATAACCCCGGAACCTCCTTCCATGGACCCAAAAGACTTACCGAGAATACCCGGCTACAAGGTGCTTAAAAAGATCGGTAAAGGGGGCATGGCAACGGTCTACTTGGCCATTCAAGAGCGTTTCGATCGTAAAATTGCCCTTAAGATCATGTCTACCCATCTGGGTGAAGATAACCTTTGGGCCAAGCGCTTTATTAAAGAGGCGCAGGTAATAGCCCAGCTCAGCCACCCCAATATAGTACCGGTTTACGATGTAGGCACCCATGACGGGAATTACTATATTTCTATGGAGTACATTGCAGGAGGCAGTCTAGAAAACAAAAAACATGGCGATCTCGCATTTGCCAAGGTTTTAAAAATTGTCGCCGGTGTGGCCGCAGGGCTGGATTACGCAGGCGAGAAGGGCTTTGTGCATAGAGATATTAAGCCCGACAATATTATGTTTCGCGAAGATGGCTCGCCCGTAATTTTGGATTTTGGTATTGTTAAACAAAAAAATGATGCAGATTCGAAGATGACCCAGACAGGCACGGTTGTGGGTACGGCAACGTATATGAGCCCAGAACAAGTCCAAGACAAAGAGCTTGATGAGCGTTCCGATATTTACAGCCTAGGCATCATGTTTTACGAACTTATGGTGGGCAAGCCACCCTTTCACGGCAGTGCTATTGTGGCAACTATGTTAATGCATGTTAACGACACGGCCCCACCATTACCGGAGAAATTTGAAGCATTACAACCTATTATCGATAAGGCCCTAGCTAAAGCTCAAACCGATCGATACTCCCGCGCCAGAGAATTGATTCAGCATATTAAACGTTTTGAAAACGAGATTAAATCAATAATAGCGTTAGAAAATGCCAAAATTGCCGAATCAGAAGAGCTTACCGAGGTTCATCATTATGATAAAGACAAACCTCCCGCGGCCACCAAATTCAATACGACTCGTGAGCACGCAGTAGCTGACGAAGAACTCACTCGCGTACTCAGTAGTGCTCAGGCGACTATTAAAGATTTCTCAGCTGAGTCTCAAACTAAAAAAGCTAAGCGCAACAGACGTTTTGCCGCAGGTTTAATTGTTATTTCTCTTTCAGCTTCTGGTTTTTTGGCCTTCCAACAACTCTACCTTGTACCAAAAGAGCGGGCTCTTGTAGAACAACAAATTCAGCAAGAAAAAGAAAAATCAAAGTTAAAAATAAACGACTTAATTTTGGCCGCGGCCGAGAAGTCTATCGGTGTATCTATTGCTAACTATAACTCGGTAGATGAGGTATTGGTCATCTACCGTAAGGTTCTAGTGCTCGATCCAGAAAACCCTCAAGCAATGCTAGCGCTAAAGTCTTACTCAAACCTGTATTTAGATAATGCCAAAGAAGAGCTTATGGCTGGCAATGTGGAGCGAGCAGAAAAAAGCCTTAGTTTTGCTCAGCAGGTATCACCAGGTAATATGCGAATTAATGAGATTCGTAAAACTATGGATGAATCTCGTTCTAGTATTTTTAATGCACAACTTGAGAATAACAAAATCGGAACTTTGTTAGACATTGCTCGCAGTGAAATAGAAAATTCAAGTGGTTTTACAGAAAGCGCTTACATAAACATTCAACAAGCACTGAGTTTAGACGCTAACAATACGGACGCTAATGCACTACTAAAAACAATATTTAGTAAGACTGTAGAGCAAAGTTATAGCAATATCGATAGCGGGCAGTTCAGCCAAGCTCGCAATAATATTAGATCACTTGAAAAGTATGATGACAAAAACACAAACATTTCAAACCTTAGAAAAAAACTGACTCTGGCTAGCGCGTTAGCTAAGCAATCTGGTGAGGTAAATAGTTTACTAAAAAGATCGAGTAAATTAAAACGAAGTCCAATAAACCGTAGTATTAATCACGAATTAAGACAAATATGGGGAGCTATACTTTTAATCGACAAAAGCAACACACAAGCCCTAAACGGCATTAAAGACACAAGTGATTTTCAGGTACAGCTAGCGACAAAAGAAATTCAAGAACGCAATTTAAAACAAGCAAAAAAAGACATTAACACTATTAAAAAGTATAGCGACAAACACCCTCAGCTAGCCGGATTGATAAACGATCTAGCGAACAAAACGGCTGCAATTGACGAAACAAACACGTTGATTTCATCCAGTAAAGCACTAATTGATTCGAACGTAACAGGCGAAGATAAACGACTAGCGCTGAGTAAGGCTACCGCAAATGTAAAGCGAGCAAAGCGTTTAGATGTAGAGAACCCTCAACTCGAAACCACAATAGAATCACTAGAGTCTTCTTATATCTTAACTATTTCAGCACTGATTCGGGAAGAAAAAACAGACTTACTTAATACCTATTTTGAAGATATAGAAGACATGGCATGGCCAAGTAATCGCCTCTTAGAGTTACAGGTCTCTCTGAAGAACAAGAAAAAATCAAAAAAAGTTTTTAGTGGTGGTTTTTAATAGTACAAACGTACTCCCAGAGAAACACCCAAAATCTCTTCATCCGTTTTTAGTGTTACGCCTTCAAAGTTAACCAATCCTGTTACATCTTGTCCGTCCATAGAATAGCTTTGTCTACGTACATTTAAAAAGTAGGCCGACGAGTCCCCTAAAGAGCCGGTCCACGTTAAGCTTAGGCTCGTGCCAGTTGTATCACCCTTGTAGTGAAAAGCCACGAAGGTAGGGGCACCGCTGACAGGGTCTGCGAAGCCGTTCGTTGGATCGTTGGCATTATCACGATATTCACCATCCATTTGAGCCATGGCAAAACTCGTTGACAAGGAGCCTAGCTCGCCTATTTTAAAATTATAGCTAAGGCCAAGGTAATAGCCCGACTCGCTGTACACCTGAGTATAAGAAGGTTGGTTATCGACAATACCTTCATCTCCCAGGACAAACTGCTGAAAAGCTCTATTGGTGCGCGAGCAAGGGACCTCAGAAAAGGGGTTTGCACAAAAGGCATCGGGAGTTAATTTTGTTTCGCCCTCTAAATAGCCGGTAAATACACTCAGCGAACGCCAAGGAACATAGCCTACAGTAAAGCTATTATCTGTTCGCTCTACGTCAATTTCGCTGCCTTCCAATGTGATTAAATTGGATTCGAACAATACCGAACGATCTGTTTCTGTGGTGTTGGCTGAAATATCAGCCATGCTGCGTTCAGCTTTAATTTTAACAAACACTTTTTTGTACACAGCGGTTAAAGAGGCATTTAACATGGGCATATGTACCGAAAAATCGGCTTCATTAGAAGCCGCGCCAGAGTAACGCTGCGAGAAGTTTAGGTTTTTGTCTTGGTAAGACAAACCAACAATATACGTTATATTGTCTTCAGCCTGTGCAAATTGAAGGCTCGCAAACAGAATTAAACACGCCGTAAATACTTTACTCATAATCGTCCCTTAACATAGGTTGCAGGTGCTAGGTGCTAGTACCAGCAAAGCACACAACGAGGCCTCAATAAATTATCGAAAAAAGGCAATATCTTCAGAATAGCAAAAGAAGGGGATTTTGCTCGCCAATATATCGAAGTGGCGTTAAGGCTCTCTTATTAGACAGTCTGTAATTTTTTTGGGAGACGGCTTACGCTTAATTACCCTCGATTAAGAGAAATACAGATAAACCGAGACAAAAATGAAAGCGCTGGTAACCGAGCAAGCGAAAGGCATGAAAGCACAACATAGTCAGCGCCCAGCCTACTACTAAGATAATGAGGGGTAAGGTGATAAGAGGTAAAATGATGACAAAAGCGGTGTTGAATGCTCAGATCGAGAACTAGCTATATCAGCTTAGAAGATAAACGTATCGGCTCCAATTCTGTGGCCAGATTTACCATAGCCCTACATACCTTAACTACGACACGAAGTAATCGGAAAAAAATATTACGGCGCCCAATGTGTCAATTGCGAGATCCACGATATGTGCCCTCATTGTGCGCTCTAATCCTACGCTTCATTTATGGTAATTTTCAAGTATTCGAAATTGATCCATCAGATAACTTACCGCGACTATCTCGCCATCTGCCTTATAAATACCTAGATATCTATTCCAAACGCTATCGGGTATTACTAGAATTCCATTCAAGCTCTCGTCAAATACGCCAGCGTCTTTAAAAGACTCGCTGAGCTGCTCATGCAATTCAATCCGCTTTATATCGAAATCAACCTCAGGCGATGACGAGTATTTTTTTGCCATCGAGAGCCCTATTTCTTTTCTAATGGAGGTACTTCCCAATTGATATTGAGTAAGGCTAGCTTTTGCACAAGCCTCTTTCCAGCCTTTATTGGGGGCTTCAACTTGCTCGCGACACATATTCACAGTATGAAAAAAAGATGAATCGGGTACAGCAGCCATAATTCCGAGCATACTTTCGATTGACTGCCTTGTTCTGGAAAACCCATATTCGCCAAATGAACTATCGAATAGTTGTTGATATCGCCATGTGTAATCGTCTACTGTTTTGCTTTTTACGACAGATTGAAGAGCCGCAAGCGCCCCTCCCACGTCTGAGTTAGTATAAAGATCAGTGGCCATATCAAGCTTTAACTGACCATTATCTGGGTCGGCTTTAAGTAGAGTCTCCATGTAGGGGATACTGCACAACGGAGAGTTTCGACTATCAGAACAGAACCGCAAAATTTGATGATTAACTAACAAATCGTTAGGAGCTATCCCATAGGCCTGCAAAAGAATTTTTTCTTGCTGGTCAGGAAATCTATTAATTATAGCAGTAATTGTAAGATCGGAAATTTTATTGCTGCTTTTTACGGCCTTCAACCAAGTATCGATATCAGAGGGCTCAGTGTTTTTTTTGAGCGCGGAATAATTATTTCTTATGACCTTTAAGGGTTTCCGTTCTTCGGGATTTTGTAACACTAATGAACGTTGTACCGATTCTGCGTAATTAGTCGTATTCCCTTTCCTTACCAACAAATAGATTAACGCAAAAATCACGAAAAATAGCAGAAAAATTCCAAGTAGAACATGGGACTTTAGTTGTGATTTTACATGCATATACCTAAACTCTCTCAACAGCTATAAATAAATCTTTATTAGTATAGAACTCAATCCGCGTATTTCTATATATATACTTAATTCTCATTATACCTAATAATAATTACACCTAAGCCAGCCTCGAAATCTGTTCCGCCATTGGCGGTATTCGCACTGCAACAGAAGTTAATCTCGGAAAATTGACGTTAAATCGTATCGCCGATTGAAGCGGTATTGGAGCTCAGCCAGATAGCTTTGTGCATGCTTAGGTTTAATTGAGTGGTAGCTACCGCGTAATGTGCTTTTTAAATCACCTAAAACTATATTCGCCCAATAAATTTAGGTTCATCTTCTGATGCTCTTCAGCCTCAAAACTTAAGTAATTCGCGGGTCAAATATTTTTCAACCTCGTGTAATACGCACAACTTTCATTATCTCGAACGGGATACCTGCAACAGATTCCTGCTCTGGATAATACGTAATATTTACACGGGCACCCTTTAAGTTTTGGTAATTATTTTTCCGTTTAAATTTAAACGGCACGTCACAGCCTTCGACCATAACTGTATGTAAAACCCAATCACCTTTCTGTCGCTGAATGTGTGAAACAACTCTCACAAGCTCAGAGTGAATGAGCGCTGCATGTTTCTTTATCAATTTATCAGGATCTGATTGCATACAAATAGTCTTTTAGTCGTTAATCTTTAATCTTTAATCTTTAATCTTTACACGTTTTCGCAGGATTCTCTTGCAGCAACCCGTTTTACGGCTTCTTTTAAGAGAGCGAAATTAATCAAAGCATAGCCGTCTTGGCTTACTATCGTCGAGCATAATTCACTAAGAATGCTAACGCCCGGAATAAGGGGCCGAAATGTAGTGATTGTTTTATGCTATTTAAGCACAAAACGAGCGACACAGTGTAGGTACCAGCAGACTGAAGCATCGAAATTTGGATGCTCTTTCTGATATGTTCATTCCCGACTTGCAGAATATGAAAGAATTTTATTTTCGTTTGCCACATGCAAACACAACGGGGATAGACTTGATTGTATCTCTTATATATACCGATGGACTATATTACTATTCATCATCAGGCGTTAGACTGTTTTCTCGTTATCCTATTTTCACGCAATAATTAGAAAATCCATAGCTGGCGAGACTCTAACGAGTCTCGCTGACACTTACTACATATGACTGAAGGTAAAAACTAATACACCCGTACTAAACTACTACAACCATTACCGAAAAACTGAAAAACTCTAACTATTCAATAAATAGATAGCAAAACCACATCAATATAAAGGCAATAGCTGTTCCATTGAGTGGTCATCCTCGCTAACGCACCTTTAGCTCTACAGGCACCGAACGATCAAAAAAACCCGGAACTCTGTACACAACATTTCGGTTTTCATCACCCAGAACTTCGACAACGTTTAACTCCAAAAAATTATCGACAGAAACTTTATACCCACTAATTACGGGAGTCGGCGCGCCGTAAGAGTAATCACAATAGCCAAAATACGCGTATTCCCCACTGGTCCAAGAAACCGCAAAAATAGTACAATTGCTTTTCTGCGATAACAGCGCAATAGAATGAATACCTAATGTATCCGAAGGAAACGGCTTAACGAGCTGTTCAATGTTCCACGATGTAGCTTCCACATCCAAAACTAAGTTCCGAGGTTTTTGCTGTGTAAAATCAGTATATTTTTTTCCATTGAGTTGAGAAAAATCCCGCGTATTACCGTCACTCAAAGCCATAAACGGCAATTGTATCAAACCATATACTTCTTTCTGAAATTCTTGATCAGCAAACTGAAAGCGCAGATCAGTCAGTGAAGCCCACCCTGAGTTAGGGCCACTCGAAAGATGTACTTGGGGCAGGAAAAAAGGCATATGCGGGTTTTCTATAGCCAGCTGCCGTCCGTTCTGACGCACGTAATGCGGTGACTGAGAATAGCGCTCTGTCGTCGCACCGAGTACCGTTAAAGCTTGGTCACCCGCCAACTCACCCCAAGAAAAATCAGGCGTGTCGGACTCCGTAAAGGGCAAACTTGCGACATCAACCGCGGCACCACGGCCATAAATGTTGGTGGGTATAACATCACCAACTGCGGAGGCCCAAGCAATCCTGCCATCTGAGAGAAAAACCCTGTAGCTAGGCTGATCTTTTAATACCAAACCTAAAGAAGGAGGGTTATCCAAAGCCTGCGACTGCGCCGCATCAAAATACAGCGCCGACTTACTGAGAGTAACCAAGTTACCCACATTGGAAGATGTTGTTTGACCGTTTCCCGAACGTTTTGACGGTGCGCCACAAGCGACAAGTGCAAGACAAAAAATAAGGGATAAAAAACATTGTACAGCCTTATTCATAATCAACTTACCCTGGCTTACGATCTAATTTTTGATTCGTATTCCAACCATTTTTTCGCAGCGTTGCTTCATCATGGCCAATAAGTTCCATTTCATCCTGAAACGTCGCTTCGAGTAAATTATCATAATGAAAATGCCACCATTCAGTTCCTTTAGGATTTGTCTTCCAATTAGAGTGCGCCTTGATCCGAATAAACCCTGAATCTTTAAGCGTCTTAGTCAGATCAATATAATAAGCCGGAGGCAAATCAATTTCTTTTTTGGCCCAAAAGGAATAATATTTTATTTTCTTGGCTTTACTAATTTTTTTCCCTTGAAGTCCTTTTTGGTTATCCGTTTTACAATAGATCCGCCAAAATGTATTCGAGCCAACAACTTCTTTAACAACGTAATAACGTTGCCCCTTCCCGCCGGCCAAACCTTGATTTAAATCTACCGCGCGACCAGTATAATGCAAGCTAAATAAGCTATTACCGCCGGTACTTTTACGAAAGGTCACAGGCCGCGTAGTATCACCGTAGGGGCCATCAACGACCCCCCCTGCGGCTTTAACCTTGGCGGTAACCACGCCCCACTTAGCGGCAATGTCACTTCGCAATCGCCCTCCTGAAACGCCGGTCACACTAAAGCGCCCAAGTGGGGCCAATACGCCGCTAGATACCCAAAGGCGGATTTCTTTTGCCGTACTAAAATCACAAATACCGGTAATACCACAGGCATAGGTGATACTTTTTACATCCGCTGGTACTGGTCCTTTTTTAACTCGGTAAAGGGATGTTTCTGCTCGCCGCTGAAACCGTAACACGGCTCGTTTTGTGCCCCCACCAAAGAAACCATCCGCTTTACCCGTTAAATATCCTATCGCAATCAGGTCTTTTTGTAAGTCAACCACGTAACTCTCTGGTGCTGTGGCTTTTTTACCGTAAGTTTTCGCGCCTACGTTATCGATACTGCAATTAACTGACGATACGTAATAGAGATTTAACTGTTTATCTTCCCAATAGCATGTAGAAGGTGTAGTCACGAGTTTTTACTTCCTATAGGCTTATAATATTCGTCATTATACCGCGTATATTTACACAAAAAAGAGATGCTCTTCATAGCGATGAAATTTAAGAACTGTCGCAGCATTCTATTGTCACTACACTCTATTGCCACTACACGCTATAGATGAACAAACTAGTATTGATTTCGATATCAACAAAGGCAAGTTCAGCGACATTACCTCGAAATCAAATATTCAGAGTTCATAATGGTCATCGTCATAGTGCATCTTTGCTTTTGCAATCGACACATGTTCAAAAATGCTATAATCAGCCGGTCGACAAGCGAACAGAACTCGATCCCATGAATATTAAAACGTTTCTTTAAGCATGTTTAGCATATCGTCTACCGACAATTTGGACACCTGCTCGTTGCCTGCGAGTAATTTATCCGCTAAGTCACGCTTGTGTTGGTGCAGTGCAACAATCTTTTCTTCGATAGTGCTCTTGGCAATTAAGCGATAAATAGTAACGGGGCGCAGCTGCCCCATACGGTGGGCCCTATCTGAGGCTTGATCTTCTACTGCGGGGTTCCACCAAGGGTCCATATGAATAACATAATCGGCAGCCGTTAAATTAAGTCCTGAACCACCGGCTTTTAGACTAATGAGAAACACATCACCGTCGCCACCTTGAAAAGCATTCACACGTTTGGCTCGATCTTTTTGCGGCGTGGAGCCGTCTAAGTATTGATAGCGTATTTTTCGTAGGTCTAAATGCTGCCTAATTAGCTTCAAGTGGCCCACGAACTGACTAAATACCAGGGCCTTATGATTGTTTTGTTGTAACTCGTTTAGCAATTCATCCAGCGCGGCCAATTTCGCGCTAGGTAAATTTGATTCTGCCATTACCAGCTTGGGATTACAGCAGGCTTGGCGCAACTTAACTAATTCGGCCAACATTCTAATACGTTGTTCGCCGGTATTTTTTGTATTTTCTGATTTACTGATATTGTCTATTGCATTCAATCTAAGCGCCTCGTAAAAGGCTTGTTCTTCCTGGCTTAGCTCGACGTGAATA
>JBLIMQ010000065.1:0-24801 GCA_047638775.1 Flavobacteriales bacterium | reverse complement strand
GGCTTTATCAAACAATGCGCGAAGCCTCACCAAGTTATCGTATTCGTGGGGATATTCGAATTGGCGAGCCAAAAATACAGGTTCTTCCTCCCATAGACTAAACTCAGGGTTATTCATTACGATAACCCTAAGGCAAACTCAGTTAGTGAGCTTCCAACGTAAAGTTCTATTCTTCGTATACGCATTACTTATTGCACTGCTTCTGGCTAACCTGGCTTTTAGTGTGGTCAACTCTCGCCATCATTTCTACGGGCAGTTACGTTCAATATCGCAAGATGCGGCGACATCATTAGGTTTAACGTTATCAACGGTCGCAGCCGATCAGGATGAGGTGTTGGCCGGTTCCATTATTGATGCAATATTTGATAGTGGCGATTATAGAAGCATTGGTTATTTTGGTATTGACGGACGAGTTATTGTATCTCGTTCACGTGAATTATCTGTTGCTGGAGTCCCTCAGTGGTTTGCTGACTTAGTTGAATTACCCTCTTTTACGGGCAAGGCTGAAGTGGTATCCGGTTGGTATCAGCTTGGCTCAGTCCATGTCGTGTCGAGCCCCAGCCGTGCTCATTTAGAGTTATGGGAATCTATCTTGAATCAATTGTGGGTTTTTACCTTTGTTCTTGTGGCGGCTTATGGTTCGGTAGCATTGCTTGTTAAGAGACTTCTACTGCCTATTCGGGATTTAGAGTTGAAAGTCGATCAAATTGGAGGTGGAGGTGGAGGCGACTTGATCCCTGCACCCAAAGTTCCAGAGTTTAAGCGTGTAATTGAAGCGTTGAACCGAATGAGTAGAAAGCTGAGAGATAATGTTTCACAGCAAATGAAGATAATTGAATCTTTGCGCATCGAAAAAAACATGGATGTGCTAAGTGGCTTACCCAATCGTACTGATTTTGATGCGCGCGTTAGCGCTTGTATGGCATCAGAAGCTAAGGAGGCTCCCAGTGCGTTAGTGTTAATTAGTATTCAAGACCTGAAAGGATTCAATAGTGAGTATGGTCGTGAATTTGCTGATCATTTAATTATTGAAGTCGCAGACTCCTTAAAATCGTTGCTGGTTAAGTGGCCTGGGGCAATTATTGGTCGGCGTTCCGGCGCAGATTTTGCTCTATTTATTTCGGGGATTTATATGTCAGAAATTGATCAGCTGATTGAAGAGCTTCGCTCGCGTATTGATTGCTGTCCGTCAGTTGTCAACCTCCCTCGTCACCCTGTTTTATATGGCGTTAGTCATTGCTCAAAAGCAAAATCGGTGTCCGAGTTGCTGAGTGCCGCAGATTTGGCGCTTAGAGAGGAGGGAGCCGTAAAAACATCCTATAGTTTGGTTGATGCGGATGAAAAACGGGCCAACATTCGGCCCGCTCATGAATGGTTGGCCATACTCGAATCAGCTTTAAAGGACCGCTCCTTACAGATATTTTATCAGGCGGTTTACGTGGGTTCATATTCTAGGCCCAACCACTATGAGGCGCTGTGTCGATTGGATGTTGACGGGGAGCTTATGTGTGCTGGTGCGTTCTGGCCATTAGTTGAGCGTTTTGGGCTATGTGAAAAAATGGATAAAGCCGTAATTGACTTATGCTTTCAGGAGCTGAGTGAAAAGCCTGAGTTATGTTTGAGTTTGAATATTTCGTTAGCATCTATTTTAAACCCCAGCTTTATGACATGGTTTGAACGGCGCATTCGAGACTTAGTGCCGACTTTGCGAGCGCGACTTATTGTTGAGGTCCCTGAAAGTATATTGAGGCACGCTAGCGTTGGCTTTAAGCCGCTTGTGAAAACAATGAAGCATTATGGGCTAAAGATCTCGATTGACCGTTTTGGTTTGATGTCTACGTCTATGGCCAGTATTCAAAATGTTGATATTGACTTTATTAAGTTAGATCGGCGTTTTATTGTCGATATTATCGACAATAGTGATAGCCGCTTATATGTACAGACGCTAAGTGGCATTGCTCATAGCTGCGATATTGCGTTAATTATGGAGGGTTTGGAGTCTCAAGCTGAATTTTCTGCTTTGGAAGCGCTAAATGTTGACGGTATGCAAGGTTTTTTACTGGCGCAACCTGTACCCTCTACGACATTGTCTTAATTTGAATGGTGTCTGTGTATGCACGTATGCCGATTGCTGATTATAGTATTCGTAGTGCTTATGTCCTCGTGTGAGCGTTCAAGCTCTAACAAAGAGCTTGAGGCTCAGATGATTAAACCTCAAGTGCTTAAGCCTCAAAGTATTAAACCTATAGTGGCGGGGCTTGTAATACGTGCGACACGGGCCTCTCAAGGTGAGACCGTCGCGTATTTACATTTTTATAATCCACATCGTAAAAATATTGTGCTGAATTATATCCACTCGCCGGTAGCCGACCGTATCGAGGTACATAGGTTTTTGTATTTGGCGGGGAAAAAACAGGCGCAAGAGGTTCGGCACTTGAGTTTGGATCCCAGTGTGAGTGTGGACTTCAAGCCGGGTGGGTATCACTTGAAGCTGTTTGGTTTGATCGGAGAGCTAAATACAGGTGATACAGTTGAGGTTAATTTTGAGTTTGAAGGTCTGCCAGCGATCTCGGTAGCGGCAGAGGTTCGGCCGCTGTAGAATAGAGTCTAGTCTAGACTTAAGTCCGTGAATCTTGATGAAAACCCGTTTCAGTTATTCACGATTGTTTTTGACGGTAATATTGAAAGGATGTAGTAATGGCAGCGATAATAGCTAGCCTTAAAGAGAAATGGATTGAGGTCAAACAGGGACTAGCTGAGACGCATATATGGATGCGTGTAGGCTTGATTAGCATTGTAGCTTACGTGTTAGTCTCTGTAGTGCTGTCGTTTTTGTTTAGTGCCGAGCCCGACCAGTTTGATGTCCGCGTAAAAGCGGTTCAACTCAGTAAGACTGAAGATGTTGATGTTACAGGGCTGGCGACGACCGCGGCACTCATTGGTGTGGTTGATGTCTTACTCGAAAAAAATGGCGGCTACTTATCGAACGATATCGCGCCGCCAGGTTTGTGGTTAGATAATATCCCGAACTGGGAGTATGGCGTACTTGTGCAAGTGCGCGATTTAACGAAGGCGATGCGCGAGGCCTACAGTCGTTCGCAATCTCAATCGACGGAAGATATTAGTCTTGCGCGAGCGGAGTCACGCTTTAATTTCGATCATCGTAGTTGGCTGATTCCTGCGAGTGAGGGGGAGTTTAAAGAAGGTCTTGAGTATTTAGATGATTATTACGGGCGTCTTGCGGATGCCGAACATCAAAATGCACAGTTTTATGCGCGCGCAGATAACTTACGTTATTGGCTCAGTACTGTCGAAACACGACTTGGAAGCTTATCGCAGCGACTCAGTGCGAGTGTTGGTCAGCGTCGTTTAAACACTGATCTGGCGGGTGATAGCAGTGCGGCACAGTCTACTCGTGGGCCAAAAGAGTTAGAAGTGAAAACACCTTGGCTTGAAATTGATGATGTATTTTATGAAGCCCGTGGTAGTTCGTGGGCTTTGATTCATTTTTTGAAAGCAGCGGAGCGAGATTTTTCTGAGGTACTTGAAAAGAAGAATGCCCGAGTGAGCTTACAGCAGATTATTCGTGAGCTAGAGGCCTCGCAAGAGTCAGTATATAGTCCATTGATTTTAAATGGTTCGGGCTTCGGTCTTCTAGCGAATCATTCATTGGTTATGGCATCGTATATTTCGCGGGCGAATGCCGCGATTATTGATCTTAGAGAATTGCTTTCTCAAGGCTAGACTAACATCCCTGTTGGCCTGAGTATTCTCTGATAGCGCTCTGTTAACGCCCAGAAACCGCCCCGAATGACTAGCTTAGTAGTTCGGCATGCTGGGCAGCAGCAAGGCGCGGCCCGTATTGAGAGACAACCCTTCCAGCAGCATTACAGGCAAACTTTGCTGACTTTTCATGACTCCAGCCTTCGCAAAGGCCGTACATAAATGCACCCGCGAACATATCTCCCGCGCCATTTGTATCGAGCGCCTTTACGGGCTCCGCAGCAACAGTTACTAGTGTGTCGCCGTTAAATATAAGGGCGCCTTTGGCTCCGAGTGTGATAGCGAAACTTTTAGCGATAGACTTAAGTGCCTCCGCTGCATCATTGATGTTTTCGGTGCAGGTGAAATTTAGCGCTTCGTCCTCATTACAAAATAGAAGGTCTACGCCGTTACCAATCATTTCCTTAAGGCCGTCTTTGAATATATTGACAATGAATGGGTCAGAAAGACTGATAGCCGTTTTAACTCCAGATTTTTCAGCTAACTCTCGCAGTCGGATAGCCGCAGGGCGCCCCGTTTCACTGGTGACGAGATACCCTTCTATATAGGCAAATCGTGATGCGGCTATAGCTTCTTCATCAAGATCTTCAGCAGATACAAATTCGCTAATGCCAAGATGGGTGTTCATTGTTCTCTCGGCATCTGGCGTGATAAATACCAAGCACTTTCCTGTGTCGCCCTCTAGTGACCCTGCACGGTTGTGAAACTTAACGTCAGCGTCAGTAAGGTCATTAAGGTAAAACTTACCATTGTCATCATTCGCTACGCGACAGCTGTAAAATGTCTTAGCGCCAAAGTAGCTTGCGGCAATAATCGAATTGGCTGCCGAGCCTCCGCTAGCACGCTTGGAGTGAACTAAATGACCAGATAGGAGTGCGAGCAATTCAGTTTGCCTGTCTGAGTCAACGAGGGTCATGACGCCCTTATCAATATTAAAATTCGATAGATCGCTGTCATTAACTTGAATTTCAGTATCAACTAGCGCAGCACCAATACCGTAAATGTCGTATTTACTCACAATTTCTCCTAATTGGGTTGTCTGGGTTTAAGTGTTTATATTTAGCTCTTTAGATTTATGTGTATAGACCTAAATGAAGCCATTTGGCTTAAGCGGGCGCTAGGCTACCAGATGTTCTATAGTTAGTGGATGCTTGAATGCAAGAATAATGATACAAAGCCTGTAATGACTATATATTGTTCAGTTGGGTCTAGATTAGGTAATATTATGGGCGTGAAATCTTAGTTTTCGTTTTAGGTGCTGCTGTTCTGGTTTAAGACGCGTGAATATTAATGCGAGGCTATTGCGTTTTTTGAGTAGTTGATCCGTATTCATGTAATGCGTGCATAGCGTATTATAAGGTCATTTATTCGTTAGCTTATAAAATTTGCTCAGAGTTCGATCTTTTGGGGTTAGGAATGTCAAAAATAATACACAACAAGCGCTCAAACGACTATGAGCAAGAGCCTATCCCGGTGCTCTTACCTCTATCTCCGTCAGTTGTTGTAACCCATTTGAAGGCTTGCCAAAACTTGGTGCGCGATCACGTTCAAGAAGCCTTTGATCATTATATATCGTCGATCCTCGAGGCCTTTGAGATTGCTGTTGATAAAGCGCGGTCCAATCAAGAGACGACAGACTTTATGGATGTTCAGCGCCGAGTTAAGCGCGCGGCTCCAGATTTGAAACATTATTACTGTGGTTATTACCTTGAAGGCTTTGTTAAATTCAGCAAAAAGACCTTGCATACCTCGGTATCGTCTCCGGAGGATGTGGCTGAAGAAGATCTTAGTATCCTGGGTAATGAAGAGTTAGAAGAGACCATTGCGATAACCTCAATAACTCAGCGTACAGATACGTATTTTGCTGAGCCAATTTGGGCTCTCAATCAACGCTTTTCGATATTAAATAATGGCGAACCAGTAACGGATGCCGGCAATCCACTATCACCCGTGCAGTTTTGTGATGCCCTTCGGCGTGCTCTGAAATATGTTGAACTAACGCCGAATGCGAAACTCATTGCCTATAAAGTTTTTGATTTACAGTTAATTAGTCTTTACCGGCGTGTCGCACGTGATGTAAATGATTATTTAAAACAGCAAGGGATTCTTCCTAACCTCCAATATACTTTGCCGCGTGGACGTGCGCCCGAATCGTATTTACATGAAGACGGCGATAGTTTTGGCCGTCGTTCGGATGACTATGGCCCCTCATCTGGAGAGGAGCCCAACCCTGAGGCGCCTCCTGAGCAGTATCAAGGCGAGTTAATGCAGGCCATTCGCGGCTTGCATCAGCAAATTCAATACGTAAATACCAATGCTACGCAAAATTTAGCGCCAGTATCATCCGAACAATTGGTGCAGGCTATCCAATTGTTGCAGGCGAGTAAGGATCAAGGTTCTTTATTGGAAGGCGCTCAACCAAATAGCCTGCAGCCATTAAATATTCAAGACTCGGTTAAAGAGCTTACTGATCAGGTTAGTTCTGAAGGCGAAAATGCCGAAGTTGAAAAGCAAGATATGCAGACAATTGAAGTTGTCGGTATGGTCTTTGAATACATGCTCGACGACGATAATATTCCCGATTCAGTTAAAGCTATTTTAAGTTATTTACATACCCCGTTTTTGAAAATCGCGTTTGTAGATCCTGGTTTTTTTGATCGTGCCGAGCATCCTGCTCGCGTTTTATTGAATACACTTGCGGATGCGGGTTCGCAGTGGGTTAGCAATGATGGTAGTTCACAATTTGAAATGTATGAAAAGATTAAAGAGTTAGTGAATAGACTCTTAAAAGGTTTTGATGGAGATATTAAGCTTATTACAACGCTGCTATTTGAATTTAGCACTTATATTAAAAAGGTTAGTCGCAAACAGGAGTTAACAGAGAGGCGCGCGAAAGAAAAAGCCGAGGGTGAAGATAAACTTCGCGAAGTGAAATTAAAAGTGAATGATGAAGTTCGTGCTCGCACGACAGGGCACGAGTTACCTTCGGCTATCCTCCTTTTGTTTTTGCAGCCTTGGTCTGATTACCTTACGTTTATTCTATTGCGTCACGGTGTCGACTCAGATAAATGGATAACCGGCTTAGCGCTTATCGAGGATGTTGTTTGGTGTATCGAGCCAAAGCATTCACTGGAAGAGCAAAATCTTTTACGTGAAAAGGTTTTCAGTGTTAAAGATGGCTTGAATCAAGGGTTTAAAGTGATTGGCTTTGACGCGAGTAAAGCGGCTAAGCTTATCGAGGCTTTTGATTCAATGACAGATATGGCATTGCTACGTCAAAAAGCTGAGCCTGCACCTGCACCCATGCGAGATGAATTAGAGCGTATAGCTGCGGAGCGAGCTGGGAATGCGGTACCAGAGGAAAAAGAAGTTAGTCCTGAAGAATTACAAATGGTCGAGAGCTTAAAAATGATTGAGTTTGGAACATGGTTTGAATTTGATGGAGGAAAGCGCTTGAAGGTGGCTTGGTATAATGGCCGTACCTCGCATTATATGTTGGTCGATCAGATGGGTAAGCGCGTTGATATGTTATCTGGCTTATCAATGGCCCGTAAAATGATTTCAGGCGACGCGAAAATTATTAGTGGTAGCTCGAAACCGTTCTTCGAGCGGGCTTTAGAAAATATTTATCATAAATTACACCAAAAAGCTGAGGACTTGCAACCAGGTGTCCATTAGGTCTAAAACATGAATAGAGGTTAGTCATGGAGTTGAGAAAAGGTACCCGTCATGAAGTTAATTCAGCTGTAACAGTGAAGAACGTCATTAGCGGTCAGTCAATGGGTATGCTTGTTAATTTAAGTGATGATGGCTTTATGATAATTGGTCCTGAGCAGACGAGCGAAGGGAATACGTATCAATTGAAGCTGGAGTTGTCGGCTGAAATATTAGGAAGTAATAAAATTGATTTGGCTGCAGAATGTTTGTGGCTGAACTTGGCCGATAGTGAAGAGAAAATTTGGACAGGGTTTCGAATAATTGATATTGCAGAAAGTGATCGGTCGCGCATAATAGAATTGATTGAGCAGTTAGCCGACTAGTATTGTTGATTTCTATGTGTAAATTGTGAGTTTAGTCTGTGTTTGTACCCATGATTTAACCTCATGATGCAATCCCTGCAATAGCTGTAACGAACTACTGCAGGGCTCAGTGCTTTTTAGTGCCTTTTTAGCATGTTTTCAATGAGACTAGAGAGCACGAAAAGCTTTTCGTGCTGCATCTAAGGTTTTATTAATGTCTTCATCAGTATGTGCTAACGACATAAAGCCAGCCTCATAACTTGCAGGGGCTAGATAAATTCCTTGCTCTAACATGCTGTGAAAAAACCGGTTAAACGCTTCGGTATCACATGCCATAACATCTTGAAAGTTTTCTACCTTTTTGTTTTCAGTAAAAAAACCTCCCCACATACTACCAACATGATTTGTAGTGAACGCTACGCCTTCTTCTTTTGCTACACGCTCCAGTCCTTCGCATAATGCGGTAGTTTTGCTAAAGAGTTGCTCATATACGCCGTTTTGCTCAAGTTTTTCGAGAGTTTTTAAGCCTGCTACCATCGTTACAGGATTTCCTGACAGTGTTCCTGCCTGATATACCGGGCCGACCGGAGCAATATAATCCATGATGACTTTTTTACCGCCGAAGGCCCCAACCGGCATGCCTCCGCCAATAACTTTCCCAAGTGTGGTTAAGTCTGGCTCGATGTTATAAAGTCCCTGTGCGCCCTGCAGTCCTAGGCGAAAACCGGTCATAACTTCGTCAAATATAAGCAGGCTTTTATTGTCGTCACAATTTGAGCGCAGAGCTTCTAAAAACCCCTTCTGAGGTGGGATGCAATTCATATTACCTGCTACTGGCTCAACAATCACGCAAGCAATCGTATCGCCTAATTCCGCAAAGGCTTGGTTAAGCTGCTCTACATTGTTGTAGCTAAGCGTGACGGTATGCTTGGCTAATGCTGCAGGAACACCGGGTGAGCTCGGTACGCCAAAGGTAAGTGCTCCACTGCCAGCTTTGATCAGTAGTGAGTCGCTATGTCCATGGTAGCAACCCTCAAATTTGATTATGGTATCTCGACCAGTATAGCCACGCGCGAGTCGAATAGCGCTCATTGTGGCCTCGGTACCGGAGCTTACGAAGCGAATGGAGTCGATACTAGGGATAAGCTCGCAGACTTTTTGAGCGAGTTCAGTTTCTACTTCTGTTGGGGCGCCAAAACTCAGGCCTTTTGTCAATTGTTGGGATATAGCATCAAGCACATCGTCATCTCCGTGCCCCAATATCATCGGCCCCCAAGATAATACATAATCGATGTATTCTTTGTTGTTGGTATCGTAAAGGTGAGCACCTTTGGAGTGATCAATGAAAATAGGGTCACCACCTACGGCTTTAAACGCGCGAACGGGCGAGTTTACGCCTCCGGGAATATAGCGTTTTGCATTGTCGAAAGATGAGCTCATGAATGAATCCTAAATATTTAAAATTAATGACAGCTTTTACTGACAGGTTTGTCGGTTATGTCGATGTTCGAATCAGCCCAGTATAAGCGGTGAAGGCTGGGGCGACCGAAGCCAAGTTGTCTTGATGCACGAGAAGCCTGCCATGTGAAGTGTTGCGCTTCTTCAATGGCTTGTAGTAACGAAAAGCCATGTGCGATATACGACGCGGTACTCATGGCTAGGGTAGTGCAGAAGCCCTGCGACTCAACGGACTCTTGTAACCCTTCAAAATGCTTAACGCCTTCTTTTTCTTGATAAAAACTATTGCGGCTCTCCTGTGTTTTTTCGCCTGTTCCTGTAATTAAAACGCTTCCACAGTCGTAGCTAAGTATTTCGTGTGCGACGGCCTGCAGCGTATCTGCTTCTTTTGCTAACAACCTAGCTTCGTAGGCGGTCAAAATACTCACTTGCGACATAGGTAGAATCATTTTGGCAAAGGCATCAGTATATTCGTTTAGAGGGGCCAAATCCGAATCCCAAAGGCTGAAGACAGGATGTGATACAACAGGGATTTCTGGGACATTAGTGAGTAAGGCGTGAATGGCTTCAATGTTATCGACGGATGCAAGAAAGCCTAGCTTGATAGCTTTAACATCCATTTCTTTCAAAATAGAGCTGGCCTGTTCGATCAATAAATTCGCATCGATAGGGACAATCTCTCGTTCTGGGCATTCTCCTGTCGTTGCCAGTGAGCTTATCAGTGGCGCGCAATGCGTGCCGGTGCTTGCGGCCGTTTCGATATCGGCCTGGATGCCGCCACTGCCAGAAGGGTCTAAGCATGACAGCGTTAGAACGACGGGTGGGTTTGCACTAGGGGAAAATTTCACGTTAGTCATACGAGGTACTCGATCACATTGGCTGAACTTCAACCAATATCACTATGGCGATTAGGAATAGTACGGGTATTTCATTGTAAAACCTAAAAAATACGTGCGTTCCCTTAAAGGTATTGTTTCGTAATTTCTTCATAAAATAGCCACATGAGCCATGATAAGCGCTGAGTAGAATTACGAGCATGAATTTAATGTGGAACCACATTCCTGATGTGTAAAATTCGGCGGCATATGAAACAAGCCAGCCACCGAAAATCCACGTGGCAATCATCGATGGGGTTCCGATATAGCGGTAAAGTTTTTTTTCCATTATTTCGAAACGTTTCTTACTGATTTCATCTTCTGCTTTTGCATGGTAAACAAACAGTCGCGGTAGATAAAATAGCGACGCAAACCAACAAACAACTGAAATTATGTGGAGCGATTTAACCCATAGCATGATTTAATCCCTTAGGACGGTAGTAGTTATTAATGGCTTCGCGGGTAATAATGCCGCGAATTTGTTTTTCTCGCGATGATGTATGTCGAATCACGGCAATGGCATCGCAGGCTGATTTTTCGATTAGCGATAGCGCATCATAAAGGCTGTCGGATTCGTTGACTATCCCTAATAAAAAACACCTTCCTGGGATCTCTGCAAGATTGAACTCGTCGAGTTCTGAGTTATCTGTCTCTTCGTTTAATTTGTGAGCAAGGTCGGCCGCGGCTAAAGCAAAGATTGTCTCTTGGTCTTCGTAAACAATCCAATTGGGTTGGGTCTGGAGTAATTGACTGGCTTCGTGCTGTTGAAGTGTTGTTGGGCTATGTGAAAATTGTCTGTCCATTATGCTTGTGACACCAGCGCGGCGCAGCGCTTTGGCGGCGGGCGTCATTTCTAGTTGACGACCGCTCACATTTAATTGTTCGACAAAAATACCCTGTACCTTGAATGTCGTGCGCGTAACGATACAAGCAATTACGATCATTAGCATGGCGGGGAATATGATTTGCGAGTTAAAGCTTAATTCGAGTACGGCCACTAATGCGGCCAGGGGGGCATTAACGACAGCCGCCATCATGCCGGTCATCCCTAAAAGTATGTATAAGTTGGGGTTCACATCCATATTTGGAAATAAGGCGTTTGCACTGTTTCCGGCTATTGCTCCTACGCAGGCCCCAATAAAAAGGGCGGGACCAATTAAGCCGCCAGGAATACCCAAGCCAACGACTATAGGGGATACAAATAGCTTGGTAAACGCTATTACAATCAGGCTAAGTATGGCGATTTCCCCTGCTAATGAGGCTTCGATAGTATCGTAGCCCAGGCCCATTATTTCTGGCGCAAACCATGATGCTGCGGCACATAAGCCTGCTGCGACAAGGACGCGGAAAAATATAGGGTAACGGGTGAGTTTAGCCGTCAATATATTCAAACGAATGTAGGTGCCCGCTATCATGGCAATAAAAAAGCCCATCACCACCACAAAACCTAGTTCGCTTAAGCTCCCGATGCCGCTATCACCTATGCGAAAATGTGATATCTCCCCAAGCATTGCTCGGCTAATGGCGGCCCCTACAACGGATGATAGTATTACCGGAACAAAACCAACGATGCTGTAATCAAGAAGGATAACCTCCATAGCAAAAATAACCCCTGCCATGGGCGTATCGAATGACGCGGCTATTCCGGAAGCGACGCCACAAGCAATCAAGCTTTGCATGCTGTTTTTTGGAAGTCGCATCCATTTCCCGAAGAGGCTTGCGCAGCCAGCTCCGATGTGCACTGCTGGGCCTTCTCGGCCAACCGACTGTCCGCTAATTATACAAATTATGGCAAGAACGTATTGGGCGAGCCAATTTTTAAACGGCAGGCTTCCTTGATGATTATGTGTGCGGTCAATTACGTGCCCTACGCTCATTTGACGCTGTGAACTGGGAAGCCATTGCATAACAAGAGCAATAATTAAGCCGCCAGTCATAATGATAATGCATCGGGTTACTGTGGGTATTTCTTCAAAGCTTTCGGCGCTACTAAGTGAACTAAAGCTAAACGGTAGCTCGATTGCTTGGCGAAATAGTACAATTAGTAAGGCGGTAGCCGAGCCGATTATGAGCGAGAGGACACTTAATTGAGGTAGGGCGTCAAGATGAGCCAGCGCTAGACGAAAATTGTCTATCCGTGTATTGATGCTTGATCGAGACTTAAAGGGCAGGTTCAATGTGGCCTTCCGCGGGACTAAATTGTTGAGTGTTATTGTTAGGCTGTCGCGTAACTAATGCATAACTAATGCATAACTAATGCATAACAATTGCGTAGTTATTGCTTAACTATTGTTACGCTATTCTACATGCTATTGCAGTATGTGAAAGATGGAGTGTTTTTTCTCTCTAAGGTCTTTATTATAACGGGTCTTAATTTGGCTTAGTATTTGGCTTGGCTCCATTTTATTTGATTATATGAGTGATATAGCGTGATTAATATAGGTATTGTTGGTGGCACGGGGTATACCGGTGCTGAATTATTGAGGCTTTTAAGTCATCACCCGGATGCTAATGTTTCAGTTATTACCTCTCGTGGTGAGTCGGGCAACCGAGTTGATTCCTTGTACCCGAGTCTTCGTGGCTTTTGTGATTTGCAGTACAGCACTCCAGATGCCAAAGCTTTACTTGGGTGTGATGTTGTGTTTTTTGCTACGCCGCACGGAGTCGCTCAATCTATGATGAAAGAGCTTATTGATGGTGGCGCACGTGTTATTGACCTATCTGCCGACTTTAGAATTCGTGATATCGATATGTGGGAAAAATGGTATTCGCAGACTCACGCGTGCCCTGAGCTAGTTGATCAAGCTGTATATGGTTTGCCTGAACGAAATCGCGAAGCGATAAAAAATGCCCAGCTTGTTGCCTGCCCTGGTTGTTATCCAACTTCTATTCAGTTGGCATTAATGCCGGTACTTGAGGCTGGTTTGGTCGATGCTACGACATTAATTTCAAGCTCAGCGTCGGGTATAAGTGGTGCGGGCCGCAACGCGAATACGGGCTTATTGATGGCGGAAAACTACGACAGCTTTAAGGCTTATGCTGTGGCTGGGCATCGTCATTTACCGGAGGTAGAACAGGGTCTACGTGATATGCAGTGCGCTGACGATAGTCCTGCACGATTGACCTTTGTACCGCATTTGCTTCCAACGATCCGTGGTATTCATTCGACAATATATGCGCGCCTAAAACCGTCGGTTGAGTCCGCTAAGATTCAAGCTCTCTATGAGGGCGCTTACGCCAATGAGCCATTTGTTGATGTATTGCCGCGTGGCGTCTATCCAGAAATGCGTAGCGTAAAAGGAACGAACATCTGCCGTATTTCTGCCGAGATCCCGCAAGGCGGGGATGTATTGGTTATTATGTCCGTTATTGATAACCTGGCTAAGGGAGCGTCAGCACAGGCAATACAGAATATGAACTTAATGTTCGGATTCGATGAGCGGACTGGGTTGAATTTCCCTGCATTGATTCCCTAGAGGATTGTGTATTGGTGGTCTATGTTTTAGTTGGCTATGTTTCAGCTATAGTTGTTTGAGTGAGGGCTGTTTTAGCCGTGTTTTGGCGTCGTTTGTAACTATGGGGATATATCGATTAAGCAATTTTTCATGTGGGCGGCTTTGATAAGAAGTTTTTCAGGTTGTTTGTAACTCGGCCTCTAAATTGAGTGCTAACACTAAGGTAGCTTCACTAAGTAGGTTCATTATGACTCGTGTTAAGGGTTCAAGAATACCGCGCGTAAAAGTCGTTGAGTATTCTCTTCGCAAAACACTGCTAACGACTGTGTCGTTAGTATTGCTTGTTGCTGGGGGTATTGCCTGTAGTTATTTCTATGGCAACAAAATCGGCATGGCGCAGCAAGAGCAGGCTTTGGCGGATGTCGAGCAGCTTAGTGATAAGTTGGCGTTATATCAGGCGAGTGAGAAACAACTTGAGCAGTCTTTAGCTAATGCGACTTTATCGTCAAATGTCGATAAGGCGTCTAGTGAAGAGGTGCGCCAAGAAGTTATAACGTTAAAAGACGAAATCGCCCGGTTAAGCGAAGAAAATGTTTTTTATCGTGGCTTAATGTCGCCAAACGAAAATGATAGCGGTTTAACGATTGGTTCGGTTGAGCTAAGGGCAACGGGGCGACCGCGAGCCTTTGTCTATAAAGTAGTGATACAGCAATTGGCAACACGCCACAATGTATTGAAGGGGGTGGTATCTTTTCAAGTTTTTGGCCGTGAGGCTGGGTTTGAAAAAACTCTATCTCTTAAGGATGTGACAGAAATTGGTAGTGAAGAAATTAAGCTTCGTTTTAAGTACTTTCAAGTTATTAAGGGTGAGCTGAGTTTGCCTGAAGGTTTTGAAGCGGAAGGCATAGAAATGATTGCTCGTAGTACGGGTAAATCACCACAAAAAACATCGAAGCGATTCGGTTGGTTGGTAGAGGAGATATAGGGTGTTTAGTGGTAACAAGGTTAAAGATGCGCAGTTTGCTAAAGGTGGTCATACGGTTCTTGATCGTGCTTTGGAAATACAAGGGTATGTAAGATTTAGTGGGACTATTGATATTGAGGGTGTCGTTAATGGCGATGTTATTGCAGTCGATGAATCTGACGCTTTGGTTCGGATTTTAGAGAAAGGCGTTGTAAACGGTGAGGTGCGTGCACCGCGTATTATCGTTAATGGGGGCGTTAGTGGCGATATATATGCAACTAAACACCTTGAGCTTGCCGCCAAGGCGCGAGTGAACGGTAATGTGCATTACCATGAAATTGAAATGGTTAAGGGGTCGCAGGTTAATGGCAGCTTGGTTTATATTGATCAGGACGCAATTGACGAACAGCAAAAGGCCGCGGCCGCGTCAGATCAAAAAAGTACTAAACCTGTAGAGGCTTAGTTTTAATACTTGACTAAATCGCTCGGTTATTCGCATAATTCACCTGTTTTTGATAAAAGGTGATTTCTTAATGAGTGTAGCCGAGACGTTTACACCCGAAGCTTTAGTCGTTTCTGCAACGGCCATTGAAAAAGTTCGCAGTCTTGTTGAAGAAGAGGGCAACCCCGATCTCAAGTTGCGTGTCTTCGTGACAGGAGGCGGCTGCTCTGGGTTTCAGTATGGTTTTGCCTTTGAAGAGCAGAGCGCAGATGATGACGCTCTTATAGAGAGCGGTGGTGTTGTTGTGCTTGTTGATTCGATGAGCTACCCCTACTTAGTTGGAGCTACATTGGCTTACGAAGAGGGTTTGCAAGGCTCGCGATTTAAAGTTGAAAACCCCAATGCGTCATCTACTTGTGGTTGCGGTTCGTCGTTCTCCGTCTAAATTTACTGCGCTAGCGGTGCTTGCTCAAGGCTAAGCTAAAGCTTAATTAAAGCTTAATTAAAGCTTAATTAAAGCTTAATTAAAGCTTAATTAAAGTTAAGTGAAGTTAATGTAGCGTAAAAAAAGCGTAAATAGTGCTGTGCTCTTTTAAATGCCTGTGCTAGATTCCCGCTTGGAGTTGGCCAGGCAATCGCGCAGGTTTGTTTTTAATTGATTTTATTAATTAATCGCAGGCTTGGGAGGAAAGTCCGGGCTCTATAGGGCAGGGTGCCAGGTAACGCCTGGGGGGCGCGAGCCTACGGAAAGTGCAGCAGAAAGGAAACCGCCACGTTCGCGTGGTAAGGGTGAAAAGGTGCGGTAAGAGCGCACCGCGCAACTGGCAACAGTTTGTGGCGATGGTAAACCCCACCCGGAGCAAGACCAAATAGGAACCCGTTCGATGTGGCCCGCATTGGGTTCGGGTAGGTCGCTTGAGGTAAGTGGTGACGCTTATCCCAGATGAATGATTGTCCTCGACAAAACCCGGCTTACCGGCCAACTCCACTTACATCTTCTTTATAGCATTCAGATCTTTGAATCGCGTCTAACTAGCTAAAAATAGTCTTTCAATTAAAGTGAAGTATAGCTTGTCTTCATATCCCCTTGTTTATGAAGGATTTTTTCTATTTCCGCTCTCGCCTAGTAAGCTAAAAGTCTGTCTAAACTATCAGTAATCTCAATGGCGTACATCTCGTTCCGATCAGTTCCTTCTTGACTTTAATCTGTCCTGAAATATAGTGTGAAAAAGTGGTGTAAAGTGTATAAAAGTGTACCCTTGTGCTCAATTCTAATTTTAGGTGGGAAGTTCTGTGTTTCAGGGTAGCTATTCAATCAATATGGACGCGAAGGGTCGTTTGGCGGTTCCGGCAAAATGCCGTGATTTGCTTGCGGACGTCTGTAGTAACAAGATTGTAATGACAGCCCATATTCATGATCGTTGCGTATCAATATACCCCGAGCCTGAGTGGGAGAAAAATGTGCTGCCGAAGGTGAAAAACCTGCCCACTGCATACAAAAAAGCTCAGCGAGCTCAGCGGCTGATAATTGGTTATGCCAATGCGCTAGAAATAGACGCAAATGGCCGCGTATTGATTCCGCCAACATTACGTGATTTTGCGGGATTAGAAAAAAAGCTCATGCTTGTCGGTTTGGGCAATAAATTCGAGTTATGGAGTGAAGACGCGTGGTGGGCATCTATTAACGATGACGACGATGACGAACCCATGCCTAACGAAATGCTTTCATTAAGTCTTTAGGTTTCACTCATGACGGAAGATGTTCACGTAACGGTATTGCTGGCCGAGGCTATAGAGTCCTTGGTTACCGCTCAAGACGGGGTCTATATTGACGGCACATTTGGTCGCGGTGGCCACGCACGAAAACTATTGTCCGTGCTGGGCGAGTCTGGACGTGTGTACGGCGTAGATAAAGACCCGCGAGCTATTACGGCTGCTCAAGAGTTGGAGCGTATCGACGCTCGCTTCATTAGCGTTCACGATTCTTTTGCGAATATGCGCAAGGCTCTTGAGTCGAGAGAGGGCAAGGTTGACGGTGTATTGCTAGATCTTGGTGTGTCCTCTCCACAGTTAGACGTTGCGGAGCGCGGTTTCAGTTTTATGAAGGATGGTCCGCTAGATATGCGCATGGATACCTCTAAAGGTATAACCGCTAAAGAATGGCTAGAGAAGACGCGTGAAAAAGATATGCTTCGTGCGTTTCGCATGTACGGTGAGGAAAAATTCTCTAAACGAATTGCAGCGGCGATTGTTGCGGCGCGTAACGAAGGTGAGCTAAGCACTACTGCGCAATTGGCGAGCCTGATCGATGAGGCCGTTCCTGTAAAGGAGGATGGAAAACATCCTGCGACACGTGTATTTCAAGCTATTCGAATAGCGATAAATGGCGAGCTTGATGATTTGCGGAACTTCCTCGAATCTCTCGATGGATTTATTAAGCCAGGTGGCCGTGTTGTCATTATTAGCTTTCACTCTTTGGAGGACCGAATGGTTAAACGGTTTTTTAAAGCGCTGGCAACACGTTCGGATTTGCCAAAAAATTTACCCTTAGCTGAGCACGAAATAGAGCGCAAGTTAAAGATTATTGGTAAGGCTGTAAAAGCCTCAAAGCAAGAAGTTGAAAATAATGTTAGGGCGCGCAGTGCGGTTATGCGTGTAGTGGAATTTAGTTAGAGCCCATTCGGCGCTGATAATGAAAAAAGTTCCTTTGCGGCTGAATGCTACGGAGAGTATGTAAGTGAAAAGTTCGTATGGAAGTGCCTCGACCGAGGGCGTGAATCCCTCTGTAGGGTACATGCCGGTGGGATCATTATTGTTTGCGTGCCTGTGGCTGTTGTGTTTGGGGTCGGCCTTTAGCGTGGTTTATTCGACGTTTGAGTCACGTAAATCGATTCAAGTGTTGGAGTCCTTGCGGCGTGAAGAGAATGCGCTTCGAGTAGAGTCTGGACAGTATCAGCTGGAAAAAAGTTCACTTGGGTCATATCCGCGTGTTGAAGAGATTGCGCGTGGGGAGTTGAATATGACAGCACCTAAAAATAAAGAGACAATTTTGATTTTTAAATAATGAAAACCTATTTTTCGACAGGCTTATGGCGATTTTGGTTGATTGTGCTGTTTTTTTCGGCGCTACCAATTTTACTCGTCTGGAAAACAGGTGGATTATTATTGAATGCGAGTGACTCTAGTTTAGATAATCCGTTAAAAAACGAAGGAGAAGATCGCACCGTTCGCCCACAAGTACTTGTAGCGTATCGAGGCATGATTAAGGATCGTAATGGTGAGCTATTGGCTGTTAGTACGCCTGTAAAATCACTGTATGTAGATCCTCATTTTATTCGTGAAGAGCAAATGCCAGCACTCGCTAAATCAATTGGCTGGGAGCTTTCTAGTCTCAAGAAAAAAATCAAACTGTATCGCAGTAAGCGCTTTATGTACTTAGAGCAACAGATGTCGCCTTACGAAGCCGATAAAATTCTTGCTCATAAATTCGCGGGGGTTTTTGCTAAGACGGTATATAAGCGATTCTATCCGGCTGGTGAAGTGAGTTCCCATATTGTTGGTATTACCAATATTGATGATAAAGGGATAGAAGGTATTGAGCTTGCTTACGATGAGTGGTTGAAAGGTGTTGCTGGGAAAAAGAAAGTTTTGAAAGATCGTAAGCAGAACATAGTTAAAGATTTAGGTTTGATTCAGGCTCCTCGAGCCGGTAAAGATATGCAGCTTACCATTGATTTAAAGCTGCAATATCTGGCGTACAAAGACTTAAAAGAGGCAATCCTAAGTCGTGGCGCTAAATCCGGTTCTATTGTCCTGCTCGATGCAAAAAGTGGTGAAGTGTTAGCTATGGCGAATCATCCATCATACAACCCAAATGATCGTTCTGACATGAAGCTGATTCAAATGCGAAATAGAGCGGTTACGGATGTGTTTGAGCCCGGTTCTACAGTTAAGCCTTTTACCGCTATAGCGGCCATGGAGAGTGGTAATTACCAGCCACACAATGAAATCAATACATCGCCAGGTTACATTCGCGTTGGAAAAAAAATGATTGCTGACCCCGTTAATTACGGGGTATTGGATTTGGCTGGTGTTTTGAAAAAATCCAGTCAAGTTGGTATGACAAAAATTGCGCTGAACTTGCAAGCTGATGATGTTCGTGATGTGTTTTATCGCGGTGGTCTTGGTCAGGAGACTGGCATTGGATTTCCTGGCGAGCAGTCGGGTGTATTTCCCAGTAGAAATCGTTGGACACCTGTTGAACGTGCAACCTTTGCTTATGGATATGGACTCTCAGTTAATGCTTTGCAGCTGGCTCAGTCCTATTTAACTTTGGCCAACAATGGAAAGTTTGTCCCGATATCCTTAGTGAAATCCGATAATTTCATTCAAGGGCGGCAAGTTTACGATATCAACATCGCGAAAAAAGTTGTTGCGATGTTGAAGGGTGTAGCCCGTAAGGGTGGGACGGCGACGCACGCGCAAATTGAAGCTTACCCTATCGCAGGTAAAACGGGGACGGCGCATAAATTAGATGAAGGTGGAGGGTATGCTGATGACAAGTATGTAGCCCTATTTGCTGGGTTTGCACCCGCTGATGATCCAAAAATAGTTGCGGTTGTCATCGTTAATGAGCCGCCGTCTACAGGTGATTATTCTGGCGGTAAAGCTGCAGCCCCGATATTTGCCAAAATTGTTGAGAAAGCGTTAAAGGTGTTAAATGTCGTTCCTGCAAATGATGCTGAATTCTTAAGTGATTTATCGAAAACAGAGGCGTCTAAAGGATGAGTACCTCAGAGCTATTTGCACTAAATGAATTGTTTCCTGAATTGACTGGCGATAGTTCGGCGAGCACTATTCGCATTAATGACCTTGTAGACGATAGCCGTAAAGTCATTGAGGGCTCAGCTTTTTGTGCGATTAAAGGTCACGATAAAAACGGGGAGTTGTTTATTCCGCAAGCCATAAAGGCTGGAGCGAAACTGATAATCAAAGAGTCTCGCGCTGGCGTAATCAAACTTCACGAATCTCATTTAAGTGAGTCTGTGTTCGATTTGGAAGTGCCGGCTTTAAAGGCTCGCTTGCCGTTACTGGCTGAGCGATTTAATCGTCAGCCCTCATCAGAACTGAATTTGGTTGGTATTACGGGAACGAACGGGAAAACAACCATTGCTTTTTTGTTGGGTGAAATCTGGCAGGGTTTAGCGTATGCGCATTCTACAATCGGAACATTGGGAATAAAGCAGGCTGATGGAACTTATTCGGAGACTGGCTTAACAACACCAGGGAATCTAGTGCTACAAAAAGCGCTTCGAGATATGAGTGATAACAATGTCGCTCATGTTGCTTTGGAAGTGTCGTCACACGGTATTGCGCAGGGTCGTGTTGATGCGATGGTATTTAAGGCGAGAGTCTTTAGTAATCTTAGCCGTGATCACCTAGATTACCATGAGACCATGGATGCGTATGCGCAAACCAAACTGGACTTTCTGCGCCGGGACTTAGATCATCCCGTAATTGTAAATATTGACGATGAATACGGTCGTGGTTTTTTGAATTACAACCGTTCACTTAACGTTATCAGCTACTCCATTGATAATACTGACGCGGATGTTTATCTGAATGATGTGAAGGCTCTTAGCGATGGATTTAGCGCTGAGCTTGTAAGTCGTTGGGGCAGAGGAAGATTTAGTTGTGCACTATTGGGCCGATTTAATTTACATAATTTGCTTGCAGCTGTCGCTTGTGTACTGAGTATGGGTGACGATTTTGACAAAGTATTGGCTTGCTTAAGTTTCCTGAAGTCGGCACCGGGTCGATTGCAGCTACTTAAAACAAAATCATCGTTAATGCCAAAGATATATGTTGATTATGCGCATACTCCGGATGCGCTAGAGAAAGTAATTTGCAGTTTGCGTCCTCATGTTTCGGGGCGTTTGTGTGTTGTGTTTGGCTGCGGCGGTGATCGAGATAAAGGCAAGCGGGCGCAGATGGGGGGAATTGTTAATGCATTGGCGGACTGTGTCGTTGTTACAACGGATAACCCTCGCAAAGAAAATCCAGATGCCATAATTGATGAAATTTTTGATGGTATAGAAATAGATAAGTGTGAGTCTGTATTACGTATCGTAGATCGTAGTGAGGCTATAGCGAAGGCCGTTGAATTGATGAATGCAGATGACTGTATTTTGCTCGCGGGGAAAGGGCATGAAGACTACCAAATTATTGGTAGCGAAAAAATACCCTATAGTGATTTTGACGTCGTAAAAAAATTGGATGAGACCTTGAATGAGACCCAGGATGAGACTATGGACGACAATATGAATGAAGGCGCTTTATGAGTGACATGGTTTTATGAGTAAAATAGCTTAATGATGCAGTTCTCGTATATTGCAAACAATACCTCAGCAGATCATTTCGGTGATGATGCCGAATTCCTCACGTTTGCGAGTGACACGCGAAAGCTTGAGCGTGGTGATTGCTTCATCGCGATTAACGGCGAGAATTTTAACGGCGAAGATTTTGTTACTGGCGCGATTGATAACGGTGCATGTTCGCTTATTGTTTCTCAATACTACCCGCAAATCGATGTGCCGCAATTAGTATGTGAAGATGTTATTTGCTTTTTAGCTGAGCTTGCAAAACTTAAGCGAAGTCTAACGAATGCAAAAGTTATTGCCATTACAGGTAGTTGCGGTAAGACCAGCGTTAAAGGCCTGTTGGCCGAAGTATGTAAGGCGGCCGGATCATGCTCCTACACGCAGGGCAATTTAAATAATCATTTAGGTGTACCGTTCAGCATATTAGAGGCCGATATTTCGGCTGACTATTGGGTTTTAGAGGCTGGCACTAGCGGTAAGGGCGAAATTGAATTTTTGATGGATATCATTCAGCCGAATGTATCGATATTGAATAATATTTACGGGATCCATATTGAAGGGTTCGGTTCAGAAGATGCGATTGCATTAGAGAAGTCTGAAATCTATTGCTCAGTACGCAGTGACTTTACGGCCATTGTAAATCGTGATCTCTTAACGTTTGAATGTATAGCTAAGGCCGTCGAAGAGAAGAAATCTTTTTATTACCAGATGCAAGCACGTTCAGAATGTACTGACTTAACTGACCTTGTTTGTCTAGAGAGCGTTGATTTAGGTACTTCGGGGCAAGCCCGTTGTGTTATGTCATTGCCTAGCGGCGTTATAGTTAATGCCAAGTTAAGCGTTATGGGTGCACGGCAAGTTGAAAATGCACTAGCGGCAACAACCGCGGCGTATTCCATGGGCATTGCACCTGAGTGTATAGAGCATGGACTTGAGGCCTATCGTGGTGAAAAAGGACGGATGCAGTTACATGTAATCAATAATGTGAATGTTATTGATGATAGTTACAACGCAGGCCCTGAATCCATGCGTGCGGCTATAGAGAGTTTAATATTGTGGAAAAATCCCTCGTGTTCAAAGGTAATTTTGGTTGTTGGCGATATGGGCGAGCTTGGTCCCTTGGCGGCTGATAAGCATATGCAAGTTGCAGAATACGCTGCGTTAAAAGGGGTTTCCAAATTGTATACGGTTGGTGCTTACGCGGAATCTTATAAGAAAGGGTTTACGGGAGATTTTAAAGCGTTTTCCGATAGAGCGTCATTAGCGCAAACACTACATAAAGAATTTGAAATGGGTTTAACCATACTAATAAAAGGCTCTCGCTCATCTCGTATGGATGAAGTGGTAAAAAGTCTAATAGAGAAGGCGAATAAATAATGCTGTATTGGCTAGCTGAACAGTTGAAAGATGACATTGCCGGCTTCGGTGTTTTTCGCTATTTGAGCTTTCGGGCCATCCTGGGCGTGATGACGGCGCTTGGTATTTCTATGTTTATGGGGCCTTGGATGATTCGAACATTAGATTCGTTGCAAATGGGGCAGGCGATTCGCAGTGACGGACCGCAAACCCATTTGAGTAAGTCGGGTACGCCCACTATGGGCGGGGCATTAATTTTATTCTCAATTCTGATATCCACCTTATTGTGGGCTGATTTGTCGAATAGATTTATATTGGTGGTGATCTTTGTAACTGTCGCTTATGGCCTTATCGGCTGGGTTGATGATTATCGAAAAGTAGTCGAAAAAAACCCGAAAGGCTTACCTGCGAAATGGAAGTATTTCTGGCAAAGCGTATTTGGCTTGGCCGTAGCCATATACTTGTATGTGAGCGCTGGAACAGCAACAGAAACGACCTTGTATTTTCCGTTTTTTAAAAACCTTTCGATAGAGTTAGGTCTTTTTTACATTGTGATCACGTATTTTATGATTGTGGGCTTCAGCAATGCGGTCAACTTAACCGACGGTTTAGATGGCTTGGCGATTATGCCTACCGTTATGGTTGGCACAGCATTGGGAATTATTGCCTACGTAATTGGTAATGTTAAATATGCCGATTATTTACAAATACCTTTTATTTTTGGTACAGGTGAGTTAGTTGTCTACTGTGCCGCCTTGGTGGGTGCAGGTTTAGGGTTCTTATGGTTTAACACGCATCCGGCGCAAGTATTTATGGGTGACGTGGGCGCACTATCTCTGGGTGCCGCTCTCGGTGTTATGGCCGTAATTGTACGGCATGAAATTGTGTTTTTTATCATGTCTGGAATATTTGTAGTGGAAACGGTGTCTGTTATTTTACAGGTTGCATCCTTTAAATTGACAGGGCGTCGAATATTTAGAATGGCTCCTTTACATCATCACTTTGAATTAAAGGGTTGGCCTGAACCGCGCGTAATCGTACGGTTTTGGATAATATCTTTCATGCTGGTTATGTTAGGGCTAGCTACTTTGAAACTGCGGTAATTGAAACTGCGGTAATTGAAGCTGAACCAATTGGAGATAAGTTAATTGAAACTAGAGCGTTCAAAATGTTAATAGGTTATTGAGCTAAACGTGAATAGCACAGCATCGACTTACTGTCTTGTTGTCGGCGCCGGGATTACCGGGCGATCGATCGTGCGTCACTTGCAGCGAAGTAATGTCAATTGCTATCTCTTTGATACACGCCTAGATGAGTCGATTAGGTTATCGGTTTTGGCAGAGTTCCCTACTCTTAATGTATATTTTGGTGAGATCTCTAACGATCTTATTGAAGGCGCTGTCGAGGTATTTTTAAGCCCTGGTTTGGATCGTAATCACCCTGTTATCAAAACTGCGTTGGCAGCCGGTAAAAACGTTTGTGGTGATATCGAACTGTTTTTACGCGAGAAGAAAGGGCGTGTTGTTGGCGTTACGGGCTCAAATGGTAAAAGTACCGTTGTTAGTTTGTTAGGCGAGCTAAATACGATTGATGATCTAAAAATAGTTATTGGCGGCAATATCGGCATACCAGCTCTGGATCTCTTAGATAGCAATGCCGATATATATGTATTGGAGTTGTCGAGTTTCCAGTTGGAATCTATAGCGCAGGCCAATTTAGATGTGGCTCTAATGCTTAATCTAACGGAAGACCATATGGACCGTTATGGAACTATGGATGCCTATGCAACAGCTAAACAGCATATATTTACTGACGCAAAAGCCTGTGTTGTTAATGCGGATGATGAAGGCACATGGCCACACGATAATGTTAATGGCCCGGTTGTACGTTTTTCACTGAAAGATGATAGCGCAGCGCTCTATTCATTTAATCCGATCGATGGTGACGTTCGCTATCAAGGTGAAGTGTTATTTCATCAGCACGAACTCGCTTTAAAAGGCTTGCATAATATAGCCAATGTTTTGAGCGTGTTATGTGTGGCTGAGCTGTTAGGTTTAGGGCGCGATAAA
>JBLIMQ010000064.1:0-24919 GCA_047638775.1 Flavobacteriales bacterium | reverse complement strand
GTTGATTGCAATAACAAAAAACCTAAACCATTTCGCTGGACAAAATCAGCAGAGGAAATAATACAGAAAGTTAATCGAGCTCGTGTTGCCCTTAATAAAGCTGCTGCAGTTTAGGACACTACACTAGGTGATCAAAATCACCGACTCGAAAAGAATTCTTTTACGCTCTCTTCCTTGTGTAAGTCCATTACGTAACCTGTCACCTTACCTGTAATGTCTGCCAACGCTTGTTCGAGCTTAATCTCACTACGGGCACTGACGATAACATGCGCGCCCAGTGCTGCAAGACGCTGAGCACTAGCCTTGCCTATGCCGCCCGTTATTCCTGTAATAACGACGCGCTTGTTGCTTAAATCTGTGTTCATTGTATGTGTCCTATTAATTTGTGCGTTTAACTTGATGTTGAAATTACTATAGAACGCGGTCATACTTTCTAAAATGGAATTAATAGAATTTACACTATCACTATTCGGAATATTAATGGTGAACGTTTTACCTTACTAGCAACATTTAAGGCTATTTACGAAAACAGTAATATCAGCTCGGCCGCTGAGGTACAGGGGATTACCCAGTCTGCGGTAAGCAAGCATTTACAAAAACTGCGAGAGTGGTTTAAGGATGAGCTATTTGTCCGAGCGGAAGGCAGAATGCAACCCACCGAAAAGGCCATCAGCCTGATTGAGCGTGTTGAACATATTTTGCAAGAAGTAGCCGTTCTCAGTGAAGCTAGTCAATTTGATCCCGCACTGCTCAGAGGTGTTTTTACTATCGCAACTACCAGTGAAGTGAGCAAACGCTTAACACCTAGCTTGTTGGAAAAACTCAGTAAGGATGCTCCACATTTACGAATCACCATTATCAATCTAGCCAATGACTATTCAATTCGTGAGTTGGAATCCGGAAAAGTAGATCTTGTTATTAGTGTTAACTGGCATGCTCCAGAACAACTCATTCAAAAACGTTTGTATACCGATCGTTTTGTCTGCCTGATGAATAAACATCACCCGCTAGCAAAACATAAACTAACAATAGAAGCTTATGCGAACGCAATGCACATTATGGTCGCGCCATTGGGTAAGGAACGTGGGTTTATTGATGAACAATTAACGCAGCAAGGGTTGTGCCGACATGTACGACTTTCTGTGCCGGATTTCTCTCAATTAGAAGCGCATTTATTACATGGCGAGCACATTGTTACGTTACCGCGTCGCGTGGCATTGGATATTAGAAAGACAGACGAGCTGATGATTAAACAATTACCGTTTGATGTACCCGAGTTTGATTATTATATGTTTTGGCACCGACGGTTCAGTAATCAAAATGCTAATTCTTGGGTGCGGGAAATTGTTAGTGGCCTATTAACGGTATAACTCGCTTGCTTACCGGTAGTAACTCTGAATATGCTTAAGGTGTATGTGTGGAAGCGCACTATACATATCTATAATTGAAGAATCTTACGGCCAATTTAATAGATCGCCCGACTTGGTGCGTGAGTCCGATAAATCGCAACAAAGTCTTTCGTCCTACAAAGTTAAACGAATGACGAGCCAATACAATATTTCGAGAGTACTAAGCTTAATGTAGCTGCAAAATAAGGCCAATTAAGTTTGTAAAAAGTTATTCGTTAACTTTCGTCTTAACATCGCAGTATTAAGGTCTAACTACTTTTCTAGATAATATTTTCGTTTCCTAGATCTGCCAAGTCAATCGTCAGCGATCATACCTTAACCTAACTACCTTGCCCAAGCACAGGTATTCTTAGCAACACTAACTACTATTATTGTTGAGTGTTGAGTGTTGAGTGTTGAGTGTTGAGTGTTGAGTGTTGAGTGTTAAGTGTTAAGTGTTAAGTGTTAAGTGTTAAGTGTTAAGTGTTAAGTGTTAAGTGTTAAGTGTTAAGTGTTAAGTGTTAAGTGTTAAGTGAGGACTTACTTAAGTAGTGGTTTTTTTGGTCTTCTTACATACATAAAAATTTTCACAAGTAGCTGTAAACATACCGATGTCAATCACTGCCGACTTTTACAAATCCGGATGAAATACAGTCATGATGTTCAAAACCATATAAAAACTCTTGCTCAATAAACTGTGCATTGACCTCATCATCTAGATCAAATAATAGAGCCAAATTAGACCAATTTGTATCTTCGTGGCCCACGTTTAGCGTGTAGTGCTGATCTACCATCAACGGTACAGAGATTGCTCCGCTAGCCTCGAATTTTTTAAAAGTTTGATCAGGGGCGACGATCTCTATATTTGGTGTACCAGACACTTTAATTTCTTGGGCAATAGTTTTATCGAAACATGAAATTCATATACATTGAATATGAAGTTAATTTTTTAAGGCGACCTTAGCATATAATTTTTGGTTAAACAGCTGTACATTATGTACATGAAATTTTAACAATCGCCTCATTAGAACCGCAGCACCATCCCTTCATGGCCCTTAAGCTAAAGCGCAATACTGCTCGCTTGGTGAGTCAGGAGGTGATGGAGAAGATCTAAAAATTGTATTACGCAAGGCGCGTATGTCTCTGACACATGGACTTATGATATTTTTCATTCGATACCCGCCCCAATGTGATTGTCATAAATAATGAGTATTTAGCGCGACACTTTTACAGAATATACGTAAACTTCAAAATTGGGGTAAATAGAAACTGTCACACGCTATTATTGACGGCACCATTTTAGACATGAAATAGATACGTTCTACCTGAGCCACTATTTTAATTGTAAAATTAAACCTACTATAAAAAATGAAGAACAATATATGAAAAATGCGCCCAAATGGACTTATATTTTATGCTGTATTTATGCGCTAACGGCCTGCGCGCAAGATAAATGGGAAGACTCTATTAACCGTGTCTCAAGCGGGATAGTGAGTATTCAAATGGATGTACCGATTAATTTCGACGGCCTTTCCAACGCTACCCGACATGCCACAGGCTTTGTTGTGGATTCCAAGCGTGGCTTAATTCTCACCAATCGCCACGTGGTATCCCCTGGCCCTGTTACTGCGCGCGCAGTATTTCAAAATAATGAAGAGCTCCAGTTGTCACCGGTGTATGTCGACCCTGTGCACGATTTTGGTCTTTTCCGGTACGACCCTTCGGCTTTAAAGCATTTACAGGTAAATGAGCTCAAGTTAGTGCCCGCGGGCGCTCAAATAGGGCGGGAAGTTCGTGTTATAGGTAATAATGCGGGACAGAAGCTCTCGATCCTTCCTGGAACTATCTCGCGCTTAGATTCACCTGCTCCTCGATACAAAAAATGGACCTATACAGATTTCAACACATTTTATATACAAGCCGCCACCAGTACCTCTGGCGGCTCGTCTGGCTCACCCGTTATTGATATCAATGGCGATGTCATCGCACTAAATGCCGGTTCATCAAAGAATGCGGCATCGGCGTTTTACCTGCCTTTAAACCGGGTAGCCATCGCACTGGCAAAACTCCAACAGGACGAGGCGGTAGCACGCGGTGGTGTGGACACAGTATTTGTACAACAGTCATACGCGGAACTTAAAAGGCTAGGCTTAGATGACGCTTTTGAATCAGACATTCGCAAACAGTATCCCGAGATAAACGGTTTATTGGTTGTGGAATCCATTTTATCGCAGGCTGAAGTTGGCGATACACTACAAACCGGCGATATTTTGCTAGAGATAAATGATAACGAAATTGTAGGCTTCACGGACTTAGAAACCTTACTCGATAATAATGTCGGTAATACCGTTAAATTCTCAGTGCTTCGTCAAGGGCAAAGAAAAAGCGTTCAACAGTTGGTTCACGACCTCCACGCGCAAATGCCCAACGCCTACCTACGTTATGCCGGTGGTGTTCTTCATGATCTCTCCTACCAACAAGCCCGCTATTTTAACAAGCCCGTTGAAGGCGTCTATATTGCAAGCATACCCGCCGGCTTCGAAAATGCGGGAGTTCCGCAACTGTCCGTTATCACTCACATAAACGGTGTGCACATAAAACACCTCGATGATTTTGCCGCAGCTTTAAATCGTGTGTCTGACGGTGAGCGAATTAAATTACGCTTTTATACGCGAGCAGAACCCAATGTTAGCGATGTTGCCGTTGTAGAGTTTAATCGTCGTTGGCGCGACACTGAACTTTGTCAGCGCGATACAGCAAAGGGGTACTGGCCCTGTGAAATACTATCGGGAGTCGGGGAGAAAGAAATACAAAAAATAAACCCTCAATACTTTGCCGCGGCCAAAAGTTACGACAACCCTATTGTAGATACTGCGGCGCCTTCAGTGGTGAACGTTAGTGTTCAAATGCCTTTTCCTTTAAACGGGATAGATAACTACAATGATGACCGCTATGGTTTTGGATTGGTGGTAGACGCTGAACGAGGTTGGGTTATCGTTGACCGAAGCACAGTACCCACAAGTTTAAGCGACATAAAACTACGCTTTTTTAATACGATCGAGGTCAGTGCTCACGTTGAGTACATGCATCCTATCCACAATCTTGCATTATTAAAATATGATCCCAGCGAAGTTGAAGGTCTGAACATCAATAGTGCTGTTTTGTCCCAAGAATATCCTAAAAAGTCAGACGAATTGCTCCAAGTCGGTATCGATAACTCCGGACTCATCTATCGCCAGGTAACCATCGAACGTGTCGACGCATTGAGTACCGCAATACCCAATGCGCCACACTATCGGGATATCAATATCGATGTTATTAGCCTCGAGCACCTAGGTAATGGCACAGATGGAATACTACTCAATCAACAAGCAGAGGTAACTGCGTTTTGGGCGGCGTTTGAGGATCAAAATGGGAGTAAAAACGAGTGGTACCTATACGGTATCCCCAGTGAATTTATGCTGGAGCTTATCTCTCTTGCTAAAGGTGAACGCGAATTACGCTCTCTTGAAGTAGAGATGTATGAAAAAAGTGCCCGTGATGCAATTGCAGAAGACCTTCCTCCGGAGTGGTTAAGTCGTTATCAAAAGCTTGAAGACTATAAAGATACATTCCTCTCGGTTTCACATGTATCCGCAAATTCACCTAATGCTGACCTCCTTAAACGAGGGGACATCATACTAAGCATGGAGAATAAAGAAGTCACACGCTTTCGACAGACCGAAAAATATTCGCAACAAGAAACTATAAGGGTAGAAATTCTAAGAGAAGGTGAGGTTATTCCGTTAACACTGGAAAGCCAAAAGATGTATGGAACAGATGTCGATAGTATTATTGCCTGGTCCGGCGCCATTATTCATAAACCACACCGATCCGCCCAGATACAAAGAGGGATTAAGAATGAAGGTCTATGGATAGCCTTTTATTTTTACGGTTCGCCGGCAAATCGCTATGGCTTCCGGGCTCTAAGTCGCATCATAGAAGTTGATGGTGTACCTGTAAAAACCGAAAATGATTTTATTCAAGCCGTACAGGACAAGAAGCATCAAGAATCCCTGCGCTTAAAACTTATCGATATGAATGACCAGGCTCGTATGATTACAATCAAAGTCGACAAACACTATTGGCCGTCATTTATTATCGAGAAAACAACTACTGGGTGGGAGAAAAAGTCATTTTAAAAACAAAAACATACTCATTCAATACGAATAATTATGGTCGCTATTTATCTAGTCTGTGCCCACCTATAAATATCTTTCCGTGAGGGAGAAATAAAAAACTCAGTTTTTTATTCTAGATATAGACGTTCATTTATTGTTAAAAACACTCTCTAATGGTGCGACTCTGTCTGTTTAATACTCGCCGCAGCAGAGCCCCATTTGTAGATGCGAGCTTATACTTATACTTATACTTATACTTATACTTATACTTATACTTATAGAATTATTTGGCACTAATAAATTTGGGAATGAAAAGTTTTAACATTCACATCAAATCATTTAGTTGATTCGTATAATTCGTAACTATTACGTAGCTATTACGTAGCTATTTCGAATATTTTTATCAATGGGGAATTAGACGAAAAATTATCTCAAACTTACAATTATTGAAATAATCTGTAACGAGGGACGCATTAAATATCAGCATTTTTCGAACTAAGAACGAATCGTTACAATAACGATTTTGTCTATAGCTCTGAACACTAGAAAGTGTCTAGTCCGCCTAAGTGGTGGTTTTTCGGCTAACGGTTATATTACCGAAACGCATTCGGCCAAGTATGAGTCAAAAGTCGTAGATTCGAACCATAAGCGTAATAACGCACTATCGCTTTATTAGACCGAGCTGCAAAGAGTGAGTTGGTGAGTATTACCCTTCTCAAAATTACGAGCACAACGTTGTAGGAACAAATATCGCGTGGTGTAGTTTCAAGCATGTTATGTCAGTTTGGCCGAGCCGTACGTAAATAGTATAAATCTTATAGCCCGTTGTTCTCATTTAGCGTGTCTAAAATCTGATTGAAGAAGGTGTGATCACCGCAAGCCCTTTGCGTGTTAGGATTCGCACCTCCTTTTCCTTCAAATATGTTTCCACGAAAATTTCAAGCGAGGCCAAGCGCCGTGTGCTGTCAGGACCAACGCGAAGACAAACACTAGACAAACGCAAAGACAAAACATAGTAAAATGACGTGATTCGCAAAATCAATGACTCTGACACCATTGATTTCGGGTATTCTATCCTCTGATTCTTACCCTATAGTCTATTAGCTTATGAATATTACCTTTAATGGGTACCTAGCCTTAACGTGCAACAGCTGCAATACCAAACATACCATGGAAAGCAAGGAGCTTAAGTTTGAGCAAGATTCGGGCCCTGAAGCTGAAGAAGATGACTATATCCGCTACATCACTCAAGTTGATACCCCCTGCGTTAAATGCGCGGCAACGCTGCATATAGAACTAGATGTGTGGGAATACCCTGAAGCTGTAGCTAACTATTCCTATCATAATGAACAAGGTGTGCATGATATTGATTGTGAATTTGATATCGAACATTATTTTGAAGATGACGCGACCCTCGAAATTGTCGCACAACGTGACGAGTCGCCAAACCAAAAAAGTGAAAATGAAAATGAAAATGACGATGACGGCGTCGAGGACGAGAACGAAGCAGATATTGATAGTAAGGAAGATAATTTCAACGACACAGAAAATAACGAACAGTATGTAGATCACTATGATGATGACGACAATTAGATCTAGGTTAAAGACCTATCAGCGGTTTTGAGTTCAACCGTTTTGAGTTCAACTGTCATGAGCTCACTGATATAGCTTCACTGACAAGCTTCAACCATTACAAGGGTGACTCTCAATAAAATATTTTGAGTCTACCCAACACATTGAAAACATTGCTTCTGTGTAATTTGATCTATCACATAGTTCATTCACGAAAATAAAACGTTGTGTATGACTACGTGGTTAGATTAAGTTGCGTTAGCCTCGGGGAAACACATTACTCAATATTAATGACTTTTATCAGGCAACGTATGAATCACCTAATAACCGCACTCTTGGCGATGACAACCGCTGCAATCGCATAAACGTAACTAGCCGCCACTGCATCAAAATCTAATATACTCACCTTTCTTGCAATAGCATTAATTCCGTCGCCATCACGACCTTCACGTGTATCACACTGTCGCGTAAATACACCGTAATATTTAGGATCTTTATTGTAATTAATAATCCATACCTTCCAAAATATTATTTTGCTAAGTTCAAATCCATAATATTTGACTTTTACAATGGAGGTAAAAGCGCAATAAAATGAAGATGAAGATGAAGATGAAGATGAAGATGAAGATAAGAGGATAAGACGATGAGAAGTTGTTGGGACGACGGCTGCAAGGGACTACATTCCTTGCACCCGTCGATCCACGAACGGATTGGGACACTAAATATTTTTATTCATTCAGCCAAAACCTAACAAGGTTTTCCAAAACCGATTACCTTGCATTATTCAGATAATACAACACTGTCTAATACATGAATAACACCGTTATTCGTGTATATGTCGGTGGTAATAATTTTGGCACCACCAAAATATAAGTCACCATCCATCAACGTTATAGCTATTGCCGTACCGTCTAGCGTTGTAACACTGGTGCCTGCTGCCGCATAGGCATTGATAGAGTCGACTTCCGCACCGGATACAACATGCAATCCTAGAATTGTGCCCAGGTTTTCTAGTTCGAGTAATTCTTCGGTTGTCAGTGACAGATCTGCAAGCAGTTGAGTAAACGCGTCATCATTCGGCGCGAATACGGTGTACATAGCCGTCTCATCCGCTAATGCGTCGGCAAGTGCCGCTTCGGTAACGGCCTGCACAAGAACATCAAAATCGCCTGCCGCAATAGCGGTTTCTACGATATTACTCTCTAGCATCTCAGGTTTTTCAGCTGGCGGTAAAAGCACTTTATCAACAACATGAATAACACCATTCGAAGCACGTATATCAGCTATGACCACTTGTGCACCATTGATATAAACGTTGCCATCAATGACCGCAATACCTACCGAGTTCATTGCCGTATTGGCTGTTTCAACTGTTGTGCCCGCAGCTGCAATAGCTGCTGCAGCATCAACTTCGGCACCCAGTAGGTGGTAGAGTAAAATATCACTCAGTGAATCCAATGCTAGTAGTTCACCCGCGCTCAGATCTAAGTCCACAAGTAAATCACCAAACGCGGCATCTGTTGGGGCGAAAACCGTGTAGGTAGCCGACTCATCTGACACTGCACCAACAAGATCAGCTTCAGTTAATGCTGCCACTAAGGTTGAAAGCGTTGGGGTCGCAACCGCGATTTCGGCGATCGATGGAAGGTCGGCTTGATCGGCTATAACGGTGTCGATAACATGTATTACGCCGTTAGTGGCCTTAATATCTTCGATAATTACTGTCGCGCCACCAACCGTTAGCTGCCCATCAACGATTGCTATTTCAACATCGCCATTTAAGGTCGTAGTTGAACTACCATTTAAGGTAAGTGCAGTAAGCGAGTCTACTTCTGCATCGAGTACATGCTTTAAAAGAAGAGCCGTTAGCTTCTCTTCATTTGCAAGTAATGCATCAATTACAGGCTGAGAAAGAGCGGCAAAAGCGTCATCCGTTGGCGCAAATACAGTGAAACTTGCGTCTGGGTCGGATAACGTTGCTACCAAATCAGCTTCCGTAAGCGCTACAACTAATGTTTCAAACCTATCATCCGCGACGGCAATTTCAACGACATTTAACGTGGGTTCAACTATTTCACCTGGGGGAATTAAAACCTTATTTATTGCATGGATGACTCCATTGTCGGTTTGTATATCTATATCGGTAACCAACGAAGTATTAACGTAAAGATTGTCACCATTAAGTGAGACCGCAATCATGTCGCCATTTACCATAGATACTTTACTACCAGCGGCTGAAACTGCAGCGGCTGAGTTAATTTCACTGTCTACAACGTGATAAAGTAAAACGTTACTCAACGCTTCGGGATCGGCTAATAAGGCGTTTAATACGTCTTCATCCAAGGCCGCAAAAGCCGCATTCGTAGGGGCGAAAACAGTATATGACGCATCGGGGTCATCAAGCGTTTGTGTAAGCCCTGCAGCTTCGAGGGCAACCACAAGTGTTGAGAAATTTTCTGAAGCGGCTGCGGTGTCGGCAACAGTAACCGGTTCTTGAGGAATATCTATATCGTTGTTGTTATTGTCATCGCCGCCACAAGCAATAAGCTGGGCAAATGCGAATGATACTAAAGAATATTTCAGTATACTGTGTAGCATTACATGTTCTCCGTGAGTTATTTGTATGGTCTTTTACGGAGGATCCGAGTTTTTGGTTCACATAAATTTACGATTTATTTTTATATTCGCGAATAGAATAGAAACTTGCTCAAAGAAAACGACGTTAACGAGAGCAAAGTTAACAAGAATGAGAACGAGAACTAGGTCTCAAGAAAAGTACGACAATACATCGTAGGAAAATAATTCCCATCATGATATTTAATGGTGTGGAGTGATTCAGGTTAACCATACATATAAGTACTGTTCGGGGCTAAATGCTTCATTGGTCACGTAATACCGCATTTTTTGTACGTTTTTACAAGAACCTCATAAAGTCCACAAGTTATGGCGCACCATTTCGTTCAACGTTCGCCTAAGGAACATCCGTTTAAATACTATTATTTTTTCACCCCAGTTATTGTGTTTAGTAAATCTGTAGCTGAAGTGCAGATCGATCCAAATTACAGTTCTAATTATTGGAAAATAGTGTTTCGGGACACTAGTGATCCCGAACACGTATTAATACGCTAGTAACATTACATCGAAAACCACTTAGCAATGATTCTAAACTTCAGAATTTAGTTATGTATCGAATAATATTTAGAGTCACCTGAAAAACCCTGATATTTATAAAACCCCATCTATCGGTGCGACTCTATAATGATTTATCTTTGGGAAAAAATATTTCACCTCCTTTAGATTTGAATACGATTTCGTTTTATTGGTCATTATTGAGGATATCAAGAAACATATTTCTTTGTTAACTACCTATTTGAAACATAAACATAAATATAAGAATGCGCTCTAATAGAGATTTCAATTGGGTGCTAATACGATCCGGAAAAGCGGATGCGATGGTTTGGTGCATTACTATGTTAAATTTGCCTAAGCTCAGTCGGCCTGAAGGCCGACCTACACGAGTGAATACGCAGGTTTGGTTCCCGTAGGTCGGGCTTCAGCCCGACAATATCAGCGCTCATTGCGTTTCAAATTTTGGTGTCGAAACCCTAGCCGAAACCCTAAATGTTTTTCAAGTCTTCCTCAATTATGTTTGAGCTTATATGCTCTATTCATGGACAGATTATTTATTTCGTCTGTGCAGTATCAAACACATAGTGAAGTTGCTCCATCACCAGTTTAAATCCCTTTGCTTTTCACTATACTAATTTCGTTTATGTTCTTACAAAATTAGTACATATTCACTCCAGCCGAATACTGGTAGTTAATAATCAGACATGATACCTACTAAATTTACCTCGGCCGTTTATTAAAACCCCAACATTTAGAAAATTTCAGTGATTTGTTGATATTTATCGCTGAGGAAGGATAATGTATTCTTCTCATAAACTTAGTGTTGCTCATAATGCGGCTTGATAAATTTGTTTGCAAAAGTACCGAGTTAACGAGGGCCGAAGCCATCCGACGAATTAATTTTGGTGAAGTTATCGTTAATGGCAATATAGAAACCGAACACGCTATGCAGGTGCATGAGAACAATGCAATAGTGTTAAATGGAGTAAGACTAAAGGCTCGCGATTTTCGGTATATTCTAATGCATAAACCCGCCGATACTGTTTGTTCAAATATTGATGAGGATTACCCGTCTGTTTTTAATTATTTAAATGTTGAAAACGTCTCTGAACTACATATTGCCGGTCGTTTAGATGTCGATACCACTGGTATGGTTTTGATTACAGATGACGGACGCTGGACATTTAATATCACGGTACCGATTAAAGAGTGTTGTAAAGTGTATCGAGTCGGCTTATCCAAGGTAATTGCAGATGACGCGATATTAAAATTTAAAAAAGGCTTACAATTACAGGGGGAACAACAGCTAACGCGGCCTGCTACATTAGAAATTATTGGGCCAAAAGAGATACTTTTAACTATCACTGAAGGCAAGTACCATCAGGTTAAGCGCATGTTTTCAGCTGTAGGCAATCGTGTAGTTTCGCTCCACCGTGAAAAAATTGGGGACGTTTGTCTGGATATTGAAGTCGGGCACTGGCGTTACTTAACAAACGCGGAAGTTCAATCCTTCACTGGTTAGCGCCCATTCATAAATAGGGCTCTATAGCGAAGAGATTTTTGCATGGATGCATGGATGCCAGTTTTCAGCCAACATCCGTACTCAATAATATCTCGTTTTAAAAGCAGCTATCATTCAATTTCTTTAAGCAAGCCCTGGCGATGTACAAGCGCTAAAAGTTGCCCAAGGCTATTAACACCCATTTTTTGCATAAGATTTTCACGGTGCTTTTCGACGGTTCGTGGGGATACACTTAGTAAATTAGAAGCCTCTCGCGAGCCTTTCCTTTCGCTTAGCAAGCTTAAGATATGAAACTCCCTGGCACTCTACTTTTACGTCAAGTTCTGATAATTACTTCAGCCATTGAATAGAGTGATGGAAGCACTCATGATCTTGCTGTTATTACTTCTGGCGATAGAAAAACGGTTAACAGCCTGTGATTCATCTTATGCATATAACGGATACGAGACTAGACTAAGAATCTAGCCAACATCGTTTTCGATCAGATCTAGCATAAAGGAAGCACAGCAGTGTCCAAAATGCAGAAATTCATACAAAACACGGGTCAAGCTACCGGTGTTAAAGTCGTTGTAGAGCAACTCAAGCGCAGCTTAATCAACAACAAAGCCGCCAAGTTGTCGCAACACTTCAATAGCTATTTGACGCCTGTATTCGCTCATGGAGAGCATACGCGTGATGTCTGCCACGACATACGTCACCAAGTGTACTGCGATGAGATGGACTTCTTACCGCCGCACCAAGACAGTTTAGAGCGTGATGCCATGGACGCGCACTCCTTACACTGCCTAGTGCAGCATCGAGCCAGTCAAAAATACGCCGGCACCGTCCGCATCGTATATTCAACTTCAGCACAGCAGCTACTACCGATAGAGGAACATTGCGCAGATTGTCTCGCTAAGTGCGAAGTTAAGCCCAGCGATTTTCCTAGAGATAAAGTGGGTGAAGTTTCACGCTTAGCCGTACCTGCGGAATTTCGCCGACGAAGCTCAGATAACTACGAAGGAGCAGGGTGCGGCAATATAAACCAAAGCACATATTCGGATAAGGAGTTACGGTGTTTCCCGCTAATAGCCGTCGGTTTATATCTAGCCGCTGCCAATATTTGCCGACAACACAATATTGAGCATGTGTTTGCAATGATGGAACCTCGCCTTGCGAGTAATTTAACCTACCTCGGTTTCTCGTTTCGTCAAATAGGCCCTACGTTTAACTACCACGGCGAACGTGCACCGTTTTACGGAACGGTTAGTGAATTTGTCGACACGCTACCCAAAGGTTTTCGAAAACTCTACCAACACCTCGAAGATGACCTAGCTCCGCAATTTAGTGCGCCTAAAGCGGACGTTTCGTAAAATCAACATACTTATTTAGCGGGTTTAGTTCTTTTATATAAAGTTGTCAGAAACGCATAAATTAAATCTACACAGTACCGCCGGGGTAACCAGTCGATGAATGAGAATACTGCAAGCTCAACAGCCTTTACCGTCATGCAGGGCATACTCTATGTTGCCGACTACAGCGAGTATCGTGATCGTGTTCCTGAAAACTTGAGCGATTCTTGTCGTCGTTTATTATCGACATCCGTTACGGGCCAGAAACGCCTTGCTGAATTACAAAATCCCTTTCGTAGGCGCTTACTAAAACTAAAAGAAAAATTATTGCTTCCTGGTATTGCCTTACACTACGTTATGCGAAAACGCTTTATTGAAGATTACGTAACTGAACAAATAGCTCACGGTGCACAGCAAGTAATCAATCTGGGTGCGGGCTTTGACACATTAATGAGTCGCCTTGCCAAGCAGTACCCACACATCAATTTCATCGAAGTAGACCATCCTGCTACGCAGACAATAAAACTTCAGTCCGACGAAGAACAAAGAGATAATTTTAACTTCTTACCGATGCGTTTCGATACGGATCAACTTAACGAAGAGTTATTGGGCGCTGATTTTTTTAGTCGAGATGTAAAGACCATCTACATTATCGAAGGTGTACTAATGTATCTGTGTGTAGATGATGTAAAAAAAACGTTCGATGCACTAAAAAAATTGGGTAACAATGACATTAAAATAATTTTTACCGCCGCTCAACCTTTTGTTAATAACCCGGAATCTATTGGACTTCTCTTCAGCTTATATCTAAAGCTCAAGGGAGAACCACTCGCCTGGATGTGTGACAAAACAGCCTTGGGCGAAATATTTTCCACCTTTGGCTTTACGATTAATGGCATTTACGGCGCAAATGAATTTATACAGCGCTACTTGCCAAGTAATTTCAAGGATTCTTTGCAAACAACAGAATATATTGCAATAGCGTGTCCGGACCAATTCAAGTAGTTTAATAACGAGCGCGCTCTATCACCTTACCGTTTTTTTATGCCCCAGTTGTTTTATGACACAGTTGTTTTATATCCGACCCGGTTTTATTGTGCACATAGATAAAATTCGCCCGATGTAGGACAATCCAGAGTTCGATATAGGCAACTTTTGCTGATACAGTGGGGATGAAACGCTGTTTTGGCTGATTGTATTTGTCAATACGCCACGACACTCAGCACTACAACAATTCATGAGTATCTAGAATGATTTCACGTAAACATCACAAAATGGTATTTTCATTTTTTATGGCACTACTTATGTCATGTATTATGTCTTTTGTCATAAGTGTTTTTAACGTAGGTATGGTTACAAATATCGTTTATATTTGGCTAAAAGCGTGGAGCTTTGCCTTTATCGTTGCCTTTCCGACCATAATAATAGTATCGCCGATTGTTCAAAGACTTGTTGCCTTTGTATTACACCAAGACGATAGTAAGTCCTGACATTACATGAACATCACACCAACGAGACTCTATTAACGCCCTAGCAGCACTCTACAGTACTCTACAGTACTCTACAGCACTTTAGATATACTCGAATATTGTGTGTTCTTCACACATTTACACGCAAATTTTTGCTTGTCTTTTTAGGCAGTATTCACTCAACAATAAGGATATTACTATGAGCAATATAGTTAATAAGAATCTATTTTTAGTTAAAGAGCATGTGGGCCTATTCAAAGCCGCTAATAATTTTGATATTCATGACCCGTCTACGGGCGATATCATTATGGAATGTAGAGAGCCTTCATTAGGTTTCATTACCAAACTGCTACGGTTTACCGATTATAAACGAATGACGCCATTTGACATTCAAATCGTAACACCTGATGGCCAACGTATTGTTCGTATTCAGCGGGGTATTTCTATTTTCTTGTCAAAAGTCGTTGTCAGCGATGAAAACAACAATGTCATCGGGGGGTTCAAACAAAACTTATTTTCTATAGGTGGCAAATTCGATGTACTCGATAAGAATGATCAAGCAATTTGTAAATTAGAAGGTAAATGGACAGGCTGGGATTTTTATTTCCGAAACGGATCCAAAGAATACGCACATGTATCAAAAAAATGGTCCGGTTTAGGAAAAGAAATGTTCACTAGCGCTGACAATTATGTGCTAGAAATATCCAATGATGTGCCGGAAAATGACGATGTTAGGAAGTTAATTTTAGCTTCTGTCATGTGTATTGACATGGTCTTGAAGGAATAGAAAATTCTATTTTAAGAGGGAAAATATACTATAACTCTAATGTCTCACATCACTGAGATGTGAGTTAAAATGTAACCCAGAATGCAGAGTTAGAGTCGGAGTTAATTCAGACAATGTTGAATGATTGAAATATGCAGGAAAATTAGAAGAGCTTCAAAATAGCGTCTAAGGACCGGATCGGCGTTTGTAAATACCCAACTTACTACGTAATTAGCGAGCTAGAAAAACATTGAATGCGCTACGATACAATTCGGTCAAATAACTTAAATTTAATCATAAGATATCTATCCGCAATAGGTCTTGTATACGCTGTAACTAGTCCACTAAACCTGTTAACTAATTTTTAGGAGCAATCATTGATCTTCCCAAAGATGAATACAGAAAGACTTGTTCTTTCTGCAATCACCGAATCTGATACAGACGCTATTTTTGAACTTTTTAGCAAAGAGATCGTTATCAAATACTATGATTTACATGTATTTGAGGAACCAAAACAAGCAAAAAAACTAATAGAACTATTCGAATCCCGATTTAATGCTGGCCAAGGTATTCGTTGGGCTATACGTGAAAAAGGTTCCGATATGTTAATTGGCACATGCGGTTTTAATTCTTGGATTTTACCCATGAAAAGCGCCGTCATTGGATACGACCTTAACCCAAGTTTTTGGGGGATGGGCTATGCTAAAGAAGCGGTTGGTCAAATACTTCAAGCAGCATTCACAGGATTACTGCCTTGCGGCCCAATACATCGTGTGCAGGCTGATACCGTACCTGGGAACGAACAATCAGAGCGTCTACTCCTAGCCCTTGGTTTTCAACACGAGGGCTTACGACGAGAGTGCGGATTTTGGAAAAACAAATTTCACGATCTTAACTGCTTTGGGCTTCTCTCACATGAACAAGGTAAGACGTAACAAGGCGCAACGATAAACACTTACGAAGTATTTTTTGGCGCATAGCGATTCTTAATTTCGCTAACTATAGAGTGACTTAATCTTCTGAAACGAGGGAGGGTTAGAATGATCCGACCCTAAGTTATAAAATCCACAATCGATCTACGACGGCGCTATGCGTACACGGTAAAGACTGAGTCAAAAAACGATCTGTGCATCTAGTAAGTGGGTGGGTAAGTAGACTATATTAACAACTTTAACTACATTGTAAATATTACTAATGTAAGACCATATTTTATGCTCTGATTTCGCGGCATAAAACATAATTCAGCGTGTAGTAATTATGAATAAAGTAATTGTCGTGGTGACTGCAAACTAAAATTTATAGGAATAGAAAATGAGAATAATAATTGGTGCTATGTTAGCCACACTTGCAATGCCACTACTTGCGACAGTCGAGGGGTATAAAGACATCTACTTAGACAGAGAAAGTCCTATCAATGTGCATAGTATCTACTGCGGGGCAAACTTACAAAATCTCCGTACATTAAAAAATAGCTACGTCTACACGAACAGTGAGCACATTGAAGAGGGTACTTATTATTTTAGCAGTGCCTACGGAGACTTCTCATACACATTCAAAGCTGTTGAAGGCCAAGACCCTAGTCAACTAATATCGCGGGGCTTATTAACTGCCGGAAAACACAAAAAAGTGAGATGATTAAGGAGTTTTGTATTGTCGGACAGATCGCCGGAATCCCACAACAGCTCGCTAAAAACATCGGTACAACAACACTATCGGCCGAAGACCCGCAATGGGATGTCACCATGGTCAAGTTAGCTATGTTTGGCAAACCTGCCTTTGGAGAGGGAGTTTTCACCGACCAAAGAACCACAGGTAAACATGATGCAAAAAACGCAGCCGTTAATGATGCTAACAAAGCCTATATAGCAAAAGCTAAACAACTTTTTGATAGCAAGTTCAAAGAAATATCAGCTTCACTGCCTCAACGACTTGAAGATGGCATCAAATACGCCTATCAGGAGGATGGGTTTATAGAAAAAAAAACCTACCCCGTTATTAAGGAACCGACTGTCTGGACCGCAATATCAAAGGAACGCTACAACGACCAGCAACGCCAACGTACTCAAAAGATTGCGTGGGATCAAATTATCCAGAAGAACTTTGATTGGTTCTTCGCGTTAACAACAAAGGACAATGAACTGCAGTCCGTTAAACTTTCTAAGCTTTCATCAGCAAGCCTCAACGGCCGGGTGATAGAACAAGTAAGTACTATCACTGCATTATTTGATGACGATAGAACATTGGAGTTGGATTTTTTAATTAGATCAAAGGAACTACCAAGAGAGGTTTTTGCATCACTAGAGGAGATAAAAAGAGAAGCCGACTCGGTACGTGGTAGCGCAATTGCAGGCTCAAGAGAGACAAGGACGCCGATTGATCCACCGAACGATCTAGACGTTTATTCTTCAGCCGAAAAAACCGTTCTTTTCTTTACTCCATTCAGAGAGAAAGCACTGGGCGATACCTATCGCTACCAGTAAGCTACCGAGGTGGTGGTGTTCTTGGTAGGTCAAAGTGATGATCTTCTGGTAGGTAAAGGTACAGAGTGCGTCTGTAGTGATGTACTCTGATTTTCTAGTTCGAATTCTACTAAACAATAGGCCTTAAAAACTTCGACCAGCCCTATTAAGCAAAACGCCAGCCAATTTTACAGCAAACAAAACTGAGGGATTCTTGCGAGTTGGGATACAATCGCAGCACTAGCAACAGATTTTGGAGTTGCAATTGCCGCATGGCAAATATATTAAGGTCGGAAATTGTCCCAATCTGCATTTGAGGATAATCTTGACCAACAATACCGAAAGCTCACACACGGGATGCCCGTGGATGCGTTGATTGGAAAGACAGTTTCGCAAGCCCAAGAGAGCGAAACTAGAGAACTTATCTTTAATTATTTAGATTTGTGTAACGAGCAAATATTTCTTCGAAAGAAGAATAAAATTGCCAAAGATACTTGGCGCGATTGGTCATCTGGTATGGAGTCACATTTACAAAAGGTTGCGTTCAAACTCATTTGGGATGAAATAAAAGATAAATCACCTGGAAGATTTTCGTTTCTTGAACAGCTAGAGAACGAAGATTTCAAAATTGATCCGAAAAGATGGAGCTAGCATAGTAAGACCCGTAATGATGGCCCCGCTTCGCTAATCATATACAGCAATATCATGTCACACAGAAGTCTGGCTCATAAGCCCCCTGTGTCAGGATAGTTGGCCGCTGATAAAGATGTTTAAGATACCTAATAGAAGTTTGAGATACCTAGCATAATTTTTAGATACCTTGCAAAATTTTTGGATACCTTGCAAAATTTTTGGATACCTAGCAAAACCAACATTACGTTCTTACTTTATGCTAATGACCTTTATAAACTTGAATCTACGGAACATAAAGTTCCACGAATTTTCGATAAGAATAATGACAATTAGGTCTTTAACCCTCAAACCATAATGTGAATTGACAATGAGCTCTAAACGAAAGAACCAAATATGTGCGTTATTAAAGGGTATCGAAACCGGCGACGAAGCGTCAGTTTTAGTCGTTAATCCAAATAAATATATTCAACACAACCCACACACGCACGAGGGTGGTGAAGGTTTAGCGGCGCTATTTAAACGCATCTCAAAAATATCGCCTCGGGTCAATATTGTTCGTGTATTTTCGGATGGTGATTATGTGTTTGGTCACACTGAATATGATTTCAGTAGTTCAAGAATCGGATTTGAAATATTTCGGTTTGAGGGGGATCAAACAGTTGAGCACTGGGACAACATACAATCCCGCTTAGGTGAAAATTTGTCCGACCACTCCATGGTTGACGGCGAGACTATTGTTACCGATCTCGAAAAAACTGAAGAAAACCGAGAAAACGTACGCACATTTGTCGACACCGTTTTAATTGGTCGCCAATTTCAGAATCTATCACGCTTTGTTTGTAGCAATTCCTACACTGAACACAATCCTCACTTAGAAGACGGTTTGGTGTCGCTGCATAAAGCTCTCAAAGTGCAGGCTGATGATAAGAGCAACTCTTTTGGATACAACAAGCTACATAAGTTATTGGCTGAAGGTAATTTTGTTCTATCAGTATGCGAGGGTACTATTAAGGATATCCCTACCTCATTTTATGATCTTTATCGACTTTCAAATGGCAAGATTGTTGAGCATTGGGACACACAAGAGACAATCCCACCGCGTAGCGATTGGAACAACGATAACGGTAAGTTCTAATAAATAAGTGAGTGTAAGTGCCCGCTCGACGAGAAAAATTGTAAACCATTACTTACCAAATGTAGGACCCTATGCGCCGATGGATTGTTATATTTTTAAGTTTAGTCGTCTGTGTGAATGTCAGCGCGTCTGCCAACCTGACGTCATTAATTAGTAATGGTATTCATGAATGGGAATCTAAAGTGTTTTCAGGTGAATCAATTTACACTGTTCGGGAGTATAAAGGACGTATAGCATTGCAGGTACTAAGTAAGAGTTCGGCATCGGTCTTGCTATTAAAAAGGAATATCGATCTAACAATTACGCCTTACATTCGCTGGAGTTGGTTAGCAGAAACAATGCTATTTGGCTTAGACGAGCACAGTAGAGATGGTGATGACTTCGTTGCTCGAATATACGTGGTTATAGATGGTGGCGCCATGATGTGGAAGACTAAATCATTAAACTATGTATGGTCGAGTAATCAAGATAAAGCGATAATTTGGGATAATGCTTTTGCTGGCTCAAAATCCAAAATGATGTCCGTACGAGGAAAAGAGTCAAAACAAGGTGTTTGGTACGAAGAAAAACGCAATGTCTACAAAGACCTAATTAGCGCTTTTGGAGATAAGGGTACTGAGGAGGCGAACCTGAAAGCGTATAAAACTATTAATGTCGTAGCGATTATGACCGATACCGATAATAGCGGAGAAGAGGCTGAGTCTTACTACGGCGACATAGTATTCAGTGCAATGTAGTCTTATTGTATCGGCTACTGGTTTCTAAGATATAGACCTGACCCGTAATATTTATGCGCCAAAAGCCCATGCGGACATTGCCTTATTATTGTTTTAGCGTATTTTAATATCGGCTATTGATATACCTAGGAGAAGAAATGCTTAAATCTATTCATCATGCTGCAATAATTTGCTCTGATTACAAAAAATCAAAGCATTTTTATACCGTAATTCTAGGATTAGAAATCATTGCGGAAAATTACAGGGAAAGTCGAGATTCGTATAAACTTGATTTAAGACTCCCTAGTGGAAGTCAAATCGAATTATTTTCTTTCCCTAAGTCACCTGATAGGCCAAGTTTTCCTGAAGCTTTGGGGTTGAGACATTTGGCGTTTTCTGTCGACTCAGTAGATTTAGTGTCGGAATATTTATCTACAAAAGGTATAGCCGTAGAACCCATTCGTGTAGATGAATATACTCATAAGAAGTTCACCTTCTTTAATGATCCTGATGGCCTTCCATTAGAGCTATATGAACAAGCTGGCTTATAATAGGTATCGTTCCTGCATAGCGGAATATGGCCGTATAATAAACCCTTAGATAAATTTCACAATAATAATTGATGGCCTACAAGCTCATGATTATTGAAATACTAATTACGCTTCGCGCTGACTCGCTACGTTCGTTTTTACGGCGCGTGTTAAAGGATCATCATGTTATATGTTGCAAGCATATTATTGGTATTAATCGGACTAGCTCACTCTTACCTAGGCGAGAAATACATTCTAGTTCGTCTATTTAGACGTGATAATTTACCTCACCTTCTAGGGAGTGACTGGTTTACAAAAAGAATATTAAGATTTGCATGGCATATTACAACAATAGCCTGGTTTGGCTTTGCGGCAATTTTAGTGGCTGTGGAAAATCCGAGTCTAGAATCAGTCAAAATCATAACGTTGATCGTCGGCTTGGTGTTTTTAATCAGTGGCTTGCTGTCACTTATAGTTTCTCATGGCAAGCATCCTTCATGGCTAGTCTTTTTGTCTGTAGCGAGCTTAAGCTTTTACAGTGCGCTTAGCGGTCAACTATAAACGCCTCGGTTTGGCGGCTTAAAAAACGCGATTGTGTTACGCGTTTCGTTCACACATGAAGAAATCGCTCCATCCTAGATTAAGCCGACCTTACATGTCTATGGAACCCCTCCCGGCCCCTCGTTATTTTGGTTGACCCTAACTAAAACGTAAACAAGTGCACTCATCAATGATGCTCCTCATGTCTTTTGTGCAGAGTTCGTAAAACAGGAGTCATTTAGGTATGGGTTCTAAATTAAGCCCAGAACTTGATGAGAAGTTTGCATGCTCGCAGCTGGGTTATCGTCACGCCCATTACGGCAGGACGCGCCAAGAGTACGGATTTGTAGGATAGGACTGCAATCACTACACCGACAACTGGGACTAGAACTAGAACTGGAACTAGAACTAGAACTAACCCAAAACCTACAACTACAACTACAAGGCTATGGGTAGCTTTTCTTAAATTTGGCCGGAGTGATACCCATTTGTTTCTTAAAGGCTGAGTAAAACGCGGATTTGGAGTTAAATGCCGAGGCCATGGCCACATCCAATACCGTTTGCGTATGTGGTAGGGGATTAATAAGTAATTCCTTCGCCGTTTCTATTCGGTGGGAATTTATGTAGTCAAAAAAACTCATGTTCAACTGTTCATTAATGACTTGGGAAAGATAGTTGGGCGTAGTGGACGCTAGCCTCGCCAAATCTGGCAGGGTTAAGTTACTTTGCAAATAGGGTTTTTGCTCTTCCATCACACTAATAAGACGCTTGAGAATGCGTTCTGACTGGTTTTGATCAAGCGCCGACTTTTTGTATTTGTTTGCACTAGCATGGGGGCTCTCAAGCACTTCAACTCCTTCAACCTCGATTCCTTCAACCTCGGTACTAAAGTCATCCTCATCTGCACTTTGGGCTTCAAGAACATCAGCTTCAAGAGTATGCAAACCTACCGAGTGATATACCCTTGGCTGTAATAATCCCATGACCCCTAAGTAGAAAATGGCCGCAACGGCAAAGACATCCAAGATTAAGAACATAGTGCTTGTTTGCGTCTCAATCTGTTCCTGCGAGTTCATACCGAAATACGGCAGGATAAGAAAATACACAATCATCATCACCCAGAAGCCAACCATCACTAGTAGCAGGTTGCGCAGCCAGGTAAGCTCTATATTTTCGCGGTAAGAAAAGAAGTGAGCAATGTTGCGAGTGTGGGCAAAAAGTAGCTTAAAGGATAAAACAATACACACCGTAAACATTATCCCCGATGCCAACATCATCAACGGGAATGAAACCCGCAACAATAAGGTTAAGTTTTCTCCGTCGTACTGATTATGAATCAAGGCCATTCGCGTATCAAAATCTGTCGTGAAAAACGGCAATAACATAAACCACATAGCGATTATCGGCATCACTATCCAGCGCCGACTGATATTCTTCTCATCTGCAACTGTCATCGTACGTACGTATAAGTAAAGCGCGGGTGACAGCATTATTTCGAAAGGGCTTGTAGCACCTAGAAGGAAGGGTACCCGGGAGATGTAACCTGTTTCAACCGTAAATTGATGCAGCAGAATAATTCCGAGAATCCCTAATATTACGCCTAAATAGCGATTAGCCCGCGTATTGTCCTTAGCTAAACCCAACAAGATAAATGCGAAAATAATACCTTGCACGCCACCAAAGAGCGTTAGGGCATTAACAAGGGAAATAGCTGGTTCGGGTGGCATTGTGCTTTTTAGTCCATTTAGGGAAGGCCGAAGTACAATTCTAAACTATTCTAGGGCCTCAATGTAAACGGCTATTTGTGGAGAAAAGGCCATATTATTCGGTCACTTGCTTAAAGCCTGCACGTTAAGCTCTACGAATACTTACTCGCATCAAAGTTCCCAATACTATCAGTTTCAGTACTATCAGCTTCAGTACTATCAGCTTCAGTACTCGCAGCTTCAGTACTCGCAGCTTACAATGAAAATTCTGGTTTCATCCTCATAAGAGACATATCCTTGGGTGACAAGCCATAGTTGGTAGGCGCCTGTTGGTAGGCACAAGCTCGCCGTGATATAAATGTGCTCTACGCAGAGACAGTCAAAGTGCTAAGTAGTGCTAGCGTTATGCGTCTTGACGCCCGATTAAAAAATATGGATCTACTACTTATGCTCTAGCTATTAAGGGTCTTGCTACTAGGTTCCATTTTTTCGAGTTTATGCATTAACTGAAGTTATAGACCGCAGTTATAGACCGCAATTATAGGTCGTAGTTTTGGGCTAAAGTTATTGGGTGTTGTTATTCACTTCTACCTAGTTAAGGTGTACTAACTTCGAGTGCGCTTAGCCTAGGTATAATCGCTCTCTACGTCAGCACTTTAGACACATTCAATTAGAGCCATAGCAGTTAAAGTTAAAGTTAAAGTTAAAGTTAAAGTTAAAGTTAAAGTTAAAGTTAAAGTTAAAGGAGTATTACACGTGTTTTTACACTTAAAGAGAATGAGACATAACCTTCTAAAAGAAGGTCGAGTTGGAAAATATTTTTTCTATGCTCTGGGTGAAATATTCTTGGTCGTTGTCGGTATTCTAATTGCCCTCCAGGTGAATAACCTAGATATTGAGATGCAAGCCAAGTCCATCGAACGTCAATATTATCAAACAATGAGGGATCAATTAGTCGAAGATCAAGAGCTTCTCATTAATGAAATATATGGCACAAAAAAACGTATAGCCAACTACGTGGGCGGCTTGAAAATGATCGTAGACGGCGACCGCGAACATCTAAAAGAATTAGCCGGTAACGTACATTTACTTATCGAATATGGGGACTTCAGAAGAAAAAGTAGCGTATATCAAACATTGATTTTCAGCGGTGAAATCAAGCATATTAAAAACAAAAGTATTATTAGGTATCTACAAGAAATTGAACGAGCCTACCAAATTATCGAGCGGCTTGAAACGACACAAGCTAACCTGGTCATGACTCACACAGCACCAATCATTAACGAGCTCCTCGATTTCGAATCTGGGGTATTGGTTTTTCCCGAATTGGTTTTCACGCATAGCGTTAAGAATAGCTTCTCTCTTGCGAAGCGTCTTGCGGAAGAAAGATACGGGTTAATGGAGCATGCGGTGTCTGTGATTGACGGTACACTCAAAAAGATTAATGCTGAGTTGGACGCTGCGTCGTGAAAATATATGTCATGGGAGTCATGAAAACCGCTTCTTTTCTTTTAGTGAGGGCTGCCACCTGCGGCTCGAATAGGATTTCGCTCTATATATGCCAGAGCCCCGTATGCCTGAACTTATCGCAAAAAGTGAATTGGGTAGGGTAGTCTTCGGTGAGCATGGCTTAGGGTTCATGGCCATCATGAACGACATAAGATGTAAGCACTGATAGTACACGGCTAGAAGGTAGAAGGTAGCAGGTAGCAGGTAGAGAGAAACAGGCGTCAGAGCCCCCCTGTGTCAGGATAGTTGTCGCCTCTAATATTTCATAAGAGGCTAGTAAAATGAGTTCAAAATTCACCCAATCGTTCAAGATTCAAGCTGTTGAGAAGGTTCTTACTCGTAATGAGGGAGAGA
>JBLIMQ010000063.1:0-25127 GCA_047638775.1 Flavobacteriales bacterium | reverse complement strand
AAGTCTTTGCTGATCTGCAAGCGTACAGTAGTATTATTAGATGGGAGGATTACGCCGAGGCGCGGGAAATGTTAGAAGCTCATTGCGCCGACAAGCTACCGGATGATGGTGTGGCGATATTTAATCGTCAGATATCGAAATTTAAAAATTCGCCACCGGCAGGCTAATGGAATACCTATCTGCCTGTGAAGATCCTTAATATTTTTTGCGTGCTCCTCATGTTTCGAGCCAATAATGGGGAAGTCAGTGGCGGGGCTCCCGTAGTGATGTCGGCTACAGTGGTGAAACCGCCTTGCAAGCCTCAGGAATAACGGTTGAAAGTTAGGTGTTTCATTTTTGGAATCCCTTCTGGATGGGGCCTTCTAGATGGAACCTTCTGGCTTAGGTTATACTGCCGTCACTTAACATCGGCCAATTGATAGGATACGGCTTTCCCTGTTAACTAATTGATTTTAATAGGGTACAGTCCCGTAGGGCCATTTTTAGGTGCCACAGCGTGTTTAGGATTTACAAAGTCTGTGAGCGTGAGCTTTTACTTTTATTAAAAGCGGTTTTAAAATGGCTAGGGCTTTATCAAAGTCCAGTTTAATACAGGGGGAGCATCACAATAATATGAAAAAAATTCTAAGCCGATCTTGGTTTTTCGGTATTTTGTTACTGCCTATTTCGTTACTGTCTATTTCTGGGCTATGCGTAGCAGAGAATACGGAAAATGTTAAGTTTTGGAACGGCAATAAAACGAGTGCACGACAAGGTTACGAGGTTGCGCTTCTAAACGCATGTTTAAGTGCAACTGAATCTAAATTTGGTGTTGCCAATCTAATAATTGACAATACTAATTACCCCGTCGCAGCGGACGAGGGTAGTGTGCTTGATAATGGCGCTCAAATTTTGGTTACTATTGCGGGGAACGTTAAATTTAGCGACAAGAATAAAATTATAATTCCACAGTCACTTACAAAAGGGCTGTTAGGGTACAGGTTGCTCATTGTTAAGGATGAGTCGCTGAAGGTCTTTGATCGTATCTCTAGCACGAAGGATCTCCGGTCATTGGCTGTTGGAATTCCGGCTACTTGGGGTGATGCTGAAATATTCAGAAGAAATAGCTACAGTGTAGTAGAGAAAGGCACCTACGAGGATCTGTTTACTCTGCTTAAAAATGGAGATTTTGATTACACGACTTTAGGTGTAAATGAAATAGAAGAAGCCTTCGAGCAGAAAGCAAAACCACTAGGCGACTTAAGTATTGAACCGTCTGTAATGGTCTACTACCCATTCCCTTTGGTTTTTTACGTGAACTCGAATAATCCTGCGCTAGCTAAACGTATAGATATGGGTTTGAAAATGATTAAGGATAGCGGTGAATATGAGAAACTATTTGACCATTATCACGGGGACGTAGTCGCACGACTTGGGTTAAATAAGCGTAAAATATTCTCTTTAGATAATCCATTTTTAGCCGATGAGTTGGCAGGTTTCAAACCGACACTATTGAATCCATAACTATGAAAACTAAAAGTCGTAACGTTAGCTAGTCGGGAATGCTTTTAATATTCTCTCGAATGCCTAAAGTGTTGTTACTTTTAGCGGGAATACCCATTAAGTGAACCATACGCATCTAGCTTGAAGGTTTTCTAAAGGAATGTGTCCTAATAATACTAAAATATTACCGCAGCAGCACTATAGTGCTGCTGCGAGTTTACTAAATACAATAAGTGGTTTCTATGCAGTCTTTCAGTACTCAATTTACCTTGTCGCGAGATTACCTTGCTGAGTGTTTCGATCAGTCTTTACCCTATGGGAAAAATGCAAAAAACAATTTTCTATTAACGGCGATATTTCTTTCAGGTGGCATGGGGCTGTTACTTTTTACTGAGCAGCCTAAGATCGGCGGCAGCATGCTAATTGCATTAGCTGCGCTGGAATTGATTCATATGCGATATCGACGAGCGTGGTGGTTAATTCGGCAGATGTGGGGTAAAGGTGCAGATAGTGAAGTGAATGTAACCATAGATGACGACGGTATTCAAACACAAAGCCCTTATACGAAAACTACGGTCTTGTGGGCTGATATTGAGCGTATTATTGAAACCGATTTAGGGCTTATTCTAGTCGTTAAATCTGGAGGGCAGCAGTACTTGTCTAAATCACTATTTTCGACTGAGTTGATACGCGATATTATTTCTATGGCTAAGGACTAATATTCAGGGCAATGAAATAGCATTGCATAATGTCAATAATATAGTCTATATCACGCGAATTTGACAAGGCTGTTACCTTTTCCTTTTCGCAAAAAAAACTTACCAAAGCGGTGCGGCATTCGTGAGGTAAATATCGAGTTTATAGAAAAATGAAAGTCATTCGTTTAAGTTTTCTGTTCTTTGTCATTAGTTTTTTAGTGGGATGCTTAGAGGCTTCGCGAGAAGCTCATGTAGATATCGTAAGTAAGTATGGCGACACAACTGTCTTGTATGCAACAAGCTGGTGCGGGTACTGTGAAAAGACGCGTGAGCTTCTTGATAGTAATTATATTAAATATATTGAAGTGGATATCGAAGCGTCAAATGAAGGTCGATTTGAGTTCGATAAATTGGGAGGTAAGGGTATCCCGTTGGTTTTAATAAAGGGCCGGGTTGTAGAAGGTTACGCGCCTAAAGCTGTCCTTAAGTTAGCTAGAGGCACGTAGGCTAATGTACGTATCTAATATGTACGTAGCGAGCATGTACGTAGCTAACATGTACGTAGCGAGTATTCGCGCAACAACAGGTGTTCAGTAAAAAATCTAGACGAAGGCTTGTCGATGAGCTTGGTTGAATATGTGTCCGAGCTTTAGTTTTTACACTCAATGTAAAATCTGTAGCTTGATGCCGCGTTTAGATGCGGTGCCCTCGGGTAATATACGTGTTAAATTTACGAAAAGTCGGAGATGTGGAGATATCTAAGTTAGAGCTAGAAGCGGAAGGATATATACCTTCGCACTGGTGGAAAGTTCTATTTCTATTTCTATTTTTTTACCTCTTGGAGCATGGGGCGAGCACCCATGCATTTCCCACGTTGATTTCTAAAATAGCGTAGTTAATTCCGATTATATTCTTCGTTTAAAAAGTACTGCGAGACGGCGCTTGTCAATAATACTGAATGACAACGTTTTGTGTTTAAGATAGCAGGTCTTGTAACTCTTCTTCGTCAAAGTCCTCACCAGACAAGCGCGCCTCTGCGGTAGGCAGTTTTACGGAAAATTCAACACCTCTAATATCCAAGGCGGAAAAGATAACAGCGTTCGACTTTTTCTTGTTGTTGATATCCAAAACCCACTCGGGCATAAACGGAGAAGATGGGTCCAGTTGTCGTGAGGCTTCCTTGCAGTCAGCGTCTGTAAATACGTGAGTCCGGTTGTCTGAATTTGATGAAACTTCTATGCTTGATATCGGCGCGTCCAATTCCCAGCGAATAGAACTCTCCAAGCTTTCCGCATTCAATTCCCTAACGTGTGGCTTATCATTTAAGAGTCGCCGTTCAATCACCTTTGTGACGACAGTTTTGTTTTGAAGCGCCATTCTAATGGTGTAGGTTTGTTCTTTATTGGTGATGTTTTGGATAGCCACACTTCCTTGATAACCCTTGACTATTTCGTTCACGAAAAATAAGCCTAGCCCCTTTCCATGATGGACTTTACTGCGTCGAGTGGTATAGCCCATTTTAAAAATGTTTTCTTTGTCTTCTAGGCTGACTAGAGGCCCGCGGTTGTACACGGTGAGGTAAACGTACGCACCTTTCTGATATAGTTGAATGGCAATACGGTCACTGGATTGTTTATACGCGGCTTTGGTGGAAAAATACTGCGCATTTTTAATCAAATTTTCCAGAAGCAGGATGATGTGGTTTTCGTTACCCAGCAAACCCCCCGTTTTTGAGAGAGAAATTCTAAATTGCGTATTTTGGCTATAAGATGACGGGGCATCGCCGCGCGAAATTGAATGGATTGTACTTGTGTCGCTTGTGTCGGGTAGGGGGGCGTCGTGAATGTCGCTGACGTCGATTGTAGCCCTATTGTCGGCGCCTTTTATGTCAAATGCCGTCGGCTCGTTTTGGTGTAAAGATTTTTTAAGAAATCGGTTCTCAGTCAAATTTTCGTCGATTAACTCTTCCCCGGCTAACTCTTTTTCGGTTAATTCTTCCCCGATTAGCTCGTCACCCGCAAGGAAGGGAGCCATTGCTTTTAGGGCGGCATGTGATGGTGTAAATGTTGGCGCTATTGAACCTGTGTTGTACAGTGGAGATTCATTCGATTTATTCAATTCCCATTGGTAGTAGCGTTCTTCACAATCGATTAGATAGTTGCCTATGTGTAAGGCGATATTGTCTGCAGTGGAAAGGTCGAGCAAGTCCCATAAATACTTCATGGCTTGCAGTGCTTGTTGATTGCTACTGTTGGGGTTGTTGGGTAATCCAAACCTATGGGTGTCGGCTAAATTTATCGAGTTCAAACTCGAGTTAGCCTGTCCGTCGTTTTCTTTAACCGCTTTTTCGAGTGCGCTGCGAACAATGTCATAACTGATAACGCCGTTGTGCCGAATTTCTGCCGCAATACTTTTGAAATGCAAAAACTTGTCATCGTATTCGATTTGTTCAATTAATTTATCACTGATAAACCGTTTGAGCTTATCGGCGTGATCAAAATACAAATGGGTGCGCTTCTGTAATTTTTTCCTGTTAGCCCAAGAAAATTTGAGCTCATCTTCCAGTTTACGAATTTTGGACTGATTGCCTTTTTTTTGATTAAAGAACTTTTTTAGATCCCAAAATATAAGGACAAATACACAAAACAAAAGACTGCCTTGAATTATCCAGTTTAGGGGAATTTCTTGAGTCACATAGTTTACTGAAAGTCCTTGAATAATATAGCCACTTTCGTTTAATGCTATATGCGCGCACATAAGCAGTAAGGCGCCAACAGGGCTTAACCACGGATAGGATATGCTGAGCTTAAGCGGCGTTTTGGGCTCTTTATGTTTGGAATCTATATCCTTGGAGTCTAGCGGCTCACTATTGTTATAAGAGTCATCTGGTTCGCGTTCAATCACTTGTTAGCACCTTCTTTAATCGGTTTCCAACAATACGCGCCGTCATCCCCAAACGTGACGATGCCATGCCCTTGTTTACACGCGTTTAAAAAACTGGGCTGATTACTTTGTCCGCCGGCTAGTTCAATTGCGTGTCGTAATGTTGTGATATGTTGCCGATAGCTCGCGTAAGTGAAGTTATCGGATTCCAGTAAATGTTCCATTTGTGTGGTGGAGATCGGTCTTGGTGAGGCGTCCACTAAGGCTTTTAAGATCTTACGTGGAATGGGAGCCAAAGGGCGCTTGGGGTTTTTGGGGTTCATTAGACGCTTAGCATGCCAGTAAACCTCCCAGGTACCTAGGTCTATCGACATGCCGCCACTTTCAATCACGTCTTGCTTGTTAGTGTCGGTGTCGCCGCGCTTAATTGCTGCTGTGCGCATAGCGGCTTTAATGCGCCAACATAAAATGGCTTCAATATTATCCTGGTGCTTGGCAATAAAATCCTGCGTTTCAACCTTATCTAAAGCTTGTTGCTCTATATCCGTGCCGCTGTGTTCAGACAAATAGATGATAGGTAAGCCGGGCCACTTTTTTATAAGCGCACGAGACACCGTAAATCCTGCTTGGTTATTGCCATTCATATTGGCATCTAATATGGCAATGTCGGGCGCATGCTTTGCTGTCTTAATATGCTGACAGGCCGCCTCGGCGAATTTGAATACGGTTACGGTGTTTTTGCTGGGGCTATCTTTAGGTCCAGGTTTAGATCCAGGTTTATATCCAGGTTTAGATCCAGGTCCAGAGCCAGTTCCAGTCTCAGGCTGAGTCTTAGTATCCCCAAAGTCCGCTGACTCCAGCGTTGGGGTGAGCTTGTCTACCCAGTGAAACTGGTCTTCAACCCAAAGTATATGCGTCACAAAGCCCTCCGGCCTTTATTTTCATTATGTCTTTGTAAAGGTTTCTTTGTATTCGTTCTTTGCACACGTTTCTTACCACGCGGGTTTTTGACTCACGGATTTTTCACAGCCCTTGTTCATACTCTCTCCCGTACACAGCAGTTCGCTTATTTGTCCTGCTGAGAAATGCAGCTCGTTTCATGAGTATAGCTATGAAACAGGGTTCAAATTAGTTACTGGAGGTACGTTATGCAAGACTTACTCACGTTATGGTCCATCAACCCTTTGACTTCGGTTGTGATCGCCATTGTTATTCTTTATATGGGCCGCAAACAGGCTCACCAAGTGTTTCACAGCACCGGTAGAGCCTTATATCGCACTATGCGCTTATGGGCATTCACCTTGTCGGAACTCGAAAAGCGCGTAGCCGCACGAAACAAAGATGTGCTTTTAGCGCACGGCGCCAAGGAAGCCGAAAAATCTATAGAGCGTGAATTTGAGCGCATAAGTACTATCGTACAGCGAGACTTGAGCCAATACCCAGCTTTGCATCGCCAAATTTGCGATGTTATCGACAAAATTGAAGTTGATTATCAAAATGCCACCGATGCCGCGCCTTTGCCGCCTGCTTGGAAGGACGTGGTTGAAACCATTAGCTCAATCCCTGCAAGTGGTGACCCTGCCGTTAATAAAATTCTACAGAACGTTAAAAACGCGGTTGAAGATTCACATAACAAAACGCTAAAAGCTTACAAAACAGCAAGTGCGCAACGTCACAAGTTATTAGCAGACATGCACCCTGATTGGCGAAAAATCCAAGGCACGCTCAATACAGTGAACGAAAAGGTCAGTAGCTTGGATGATCGGTCAAAATCTATAGATAGCCAAATGGCGCAGTATCAACAAATCAGAGCGCAAAGTGATTTGGCCGCAGATTCTTTGCGCTCCTCTGCGCTGACGCAATTTTTTATCTCTGGCTTGGTGTTGGTCATTGCATTGCTAGGGGGTTTGATTAACTTTCAATTAATTGCCATGCCGATGTCAGAAATGGTTGGCGGCGCTAGTTACATTGGCGACATGAAAACATCTGATATTGCCGCCCTAGTTATTATATTGATTGAAGTCGCCATGGGATTGTTTTTGGTCGAGTCTTTACGTATCACAAGTTTATTCCCAATCATTAGCAGTATGGATGACCGCATGAGAAGAAAAATGATGGTTGTGTCATTTTCTATATTGCTCATCTTAGCCACTATTGAAGCGTCATTGGCTTACATGAGAGATTTGTTGGCTTTAGATCGTGAAGCGCTTAACCAATCCTTAATCGGTGTTGGTGCGGCTAGTGGTGCAATACATGCGCAGTTCCGCTGGATACCTTCTGTTGGTCAAATGGTGATGGGGTTTATTTTACCGTTTGCGTTGGCTTTTGTGGCCATACCCTTAGAGTCTTTCATTCAGTCATTACGGGTGGTGTTGGGTACGTTAACTATTGGATTATTAAGAAGCACTCGAGTGATATTAAGAATGCTTGGCGGTGCCTCTAACCATATCTTTTTGGTTTGCCGACATCTCTACGACCTTGTGATTGTTCTGCCTTTAGGTGTGGAGCGATTGGTGAAAGTTCTATTGAACAAACACAAAGAGCGCGAGAGCCTAGATTTAGAGGGTAGGGATAGCAATGAGCTCACTCACGAAGAAACGGGTAATAAAAGTAACGAAGGCACTACGAAAACATCTAGCGAAAAAAGTAAGGATAGTAAGAGTAAGGACAGTAAAAGTAAGTCTAAAGCCGCGGATAAACAGAGTCGTGAAATAAAAGGCCCTAAATCTATACCGGGTGTAGATTTATCAGAAACTATGTTTACGAGCTAGCCCTATAAACCATGTTTACGAGCTAGTCCTATAAACCATGTTTACGAGCTAGCCCTATAAACCATGTTTACGAGCTAGTCCTATAAACCATGTTTACGAGCTAGCCCTATAAGCCATGTTTACACGTTAGTCCTATAAACCATTTATACGAGCCGACTAGTAAGATTCAACAGACTAAGTCGGCTCTGATTAAGGAGTTATTGAAATGAACACCATAAAAATCTATATACTTTTACCGGTGCTGTCACTCAGCCTACTATTAGGTTGTACCAGCAGCACACCGAATACGCGTGCAATATTTTTGCTGTTAGATACATCTGGCACTTACACGCAAGAAATGGATAAGGCGCAAGCCATCATCAACTACTTACTTTCAACGTTAAACAGCGGCGATTCTATCGCCGTAGCCAAAATTGACAGTGGTAGCTTTAGTGAAAAAGATATTATTGCCAAATCAACCTTTGATGAGCGTCCAAGTGTGGCAAACGATCAAAAACGTTTGTTCAAACAACAGGTCACAAACTTTGTGAAGGACCTCAAGCGCGGTAGTGCCAACACAGATATAACCGGCGGCATGGTGCAAGCAGCCGACTTTGTTAAAGAAACGGCGGCGAAAAGAAAAACCATTCTGATCTTCTCAGACTTAGAAGAAGATCTACCGAAGGGGCATGTAAGAGATTTTCCGCTTGATGTGCAAGGCATTCAAGTTGTTGCTTTGAATGTTACTAAGCTACGTAGCGATAATATCGACCCAAGAGATTACAAGAATCGATTGGACAGTTGGCAAGCACGCATTACCGAAGGTGGCGGTAGCTGGGTTGTACTGAATGATTTAGACCGAATAGATCAGTTAGTTTCCATGCGATAACACACGTTAAAAATTATATTATTGTCCCGCTTAGGCGGGTTTTTTTAATACGTTGGGGGCTGTTATATTAATGTGTGTGATGGCGAACCTCGTGGATTCAAATCTGAAATCCCCATTTTATAGTTTTAGCTTCGGCAATTCGGCAATTCAATAATTCGGTGCACGTTGGGACCGGTATAAGCTGATTATGTCGTTACATGAATTTACAGTTTAGTATACCGTTTGTTGAAATGTCAGTTGACTACGATGCCAATTTAACTATTTGGTATCTTCGTAAAAGTATTCATTAATATAGATTTCACTTTAAACTCCGCAGTTATCTACCTCATATTATTCCATAATTTTCCTTACATATTTCTAAAGTCTTCTTAACTTTATCTCCCAATAAAGTCGTGTTAACCGTAATAAATCCATAGTGATGAGTGGGTTATTTCATTTGGCAATGAAAGTAGGTGTCTATATAACAATAGCATTTAATTTTTAATGAACATATTTTACATACGTATTCATATTGTTTTGCATATCACTTTGTATGAATTTGGAGCAATCTTAGTGGGCTAATAAAAAGCAAAATATTAACACTACAATAGGAATAAAAATAATAATGAAAAATAAAGTATTGAAATTGCTGTTAACTACGAGCGTAGCGTTGGGTACGGCTTTTCAAGCTCAAGCCGCCTCTACACCAACAACATTCGTGCATTTGTTTGAATGGAACTGGAACGACGTTGCACAAGAATGTGAAGATTTTTTAGGGCCTAAAGGTTATGCCGCTGTGCAAGTATCGCCGCCGAATGAACATATTCAAGGTGGTCAATGGTGGACTCGTTACCAGCCAGTGAGCTATCAAATAGAAAGTCGTGGCGGTAATCGTGATCAGTTCGCCAATATGGTCAATCGATGTAAAGCTGTCGGTGTTGATATCTATGTTGATGCTGTTCTAAATCACATGGCTGCAGGCGCCGGAACAGGTACGGCGGGCAGTAGTTATGGAAACAAAAATTTCCCTGATTACGGACCGCAAGATTTTCATGATACGTGCGCCATTAACGATTATAACAACCGTTGGGAAGTTCAAAATTGTGAGTTAGTTAGTTTGACCGACCTCAATACCAGCGCTACGTATGTGCAAGACACACTTGCAGCGTATCTAAATGACTTACAAAATATTGGCGTAGCGGGTTTTCGTTTAGACGCGTCAAAGCATATGGCATTAGGCGATATTCAGGGCGTATTATCTAAAGTTAATGGCTCTCCACTAATCTTTCAAGAAGTAATTGATCAAGGCGGAGAAGCAATTACCGCTAGTGAATATCAAAGCACTGGTTTAGTTACTGAATTCAAATATACCACCCAACTTGGTAATACGTTCAAAAATGGCAGTCTTGCTTGGCTAAGTAATTTTGGCGAAGACTGGGGTTTTCTACCGAGTAGTTCGGCCGTAGTTTTTGTTGATAATCATGATAATCAACGTGGCCATGGTGGTGGCGGCAATGTTATAACGTTTGAAGATGGTCGCTTATATGACTTAGCTAATGTCTTTATGTTGGCCTATCCGTATGGCTATCCAAAAGTTATGTCTAGCTATGAATTTAATGGCGATACGGATCGCGGTGCACCAGGTGTTTCTGTACATAACAATGGCAACTTGGAATGCTTTGGCGGCGATTGGAAGTGCGAACACAGGTGGTCATATATCTCTGGTGGTGTCGATTTCAGAAACAATACTGCAGACAACTTCAGAACGACTAATTGGTGGGACAACGGCGGTAATCAAATAGCGTTTGGCCGGGGTAGCTCGGGTTTCGTCGCTATCAACAAAGAAGATGGAAACTTAAATGCGACGCTAAATACGGATATGGATTCCGGTACTTATTGTAATGTATTAAAAGGTCAGCTATCCGCTGATGGAAAATCATGTAGCGGTGAAACTATTACAGTGAACAGTGGGGGCAGTATTAATGCCAATGTTGGTGCCTGGGATGCGTTTGCAATTCATCAAGGAGCAAAAGTTGATGGAAATACCGGTAATCCAGATTGGAAGCGTACTGTAATATTTATCCAAGCAGAAACAGAAAGCGGGCAAGACATGTTTGTTCGTGGTGGTATTGATCATGATTACGCCAATAATACCCTTGGAAGAAATTGCCAGTCGTCAAATTTTGATTGTGCTATGCCAATTATTCATAATAATTTATTAAGTTCTACTACAGCACCATGGAAGGACAATGAGCGTTACTTAGATTGGTATGGCAGTGAAGCAGGGCAAAGCGGTCAAGCTGAAGGTACGCCACTTGATTGGACTACCAATGTTTGGCCGTCAAGCTGGGGCACAAAACGCACGGTGGCTAATGACGGTTTTGGTGAAGACCCGTTAAATATTTGGGGCTTGCATTATTGGATGCTAGACGTTGAGATGGATTGTAGTAAAGGTGTTAACAATAAGTTTGAAGTCAAAGCGTTTGTTAAGAATGGTCAAGGTTGGGAAGGTGATATTAATCAAGCCGACGCTCCTTACGCGTCTAATAATCATGTTGCAGAATGTGGAAAAATCAATATGTTCGACTTTAATAGTAATAGCGTTGAAATTAGAGACTTTTAATCACTGGATTAATCTAAAGTAGAAAATAACAGCGTCACCAACTTGACTGGTTGGCGACGTTAAAAGTTAAAAGTTAAGAGTTAATTTAAAACAGACAAAAATATTTTGTCTGTTTTTTTTTGCCAAAATTAAAGACAATGTTTGTAAATGTCAATAAAAATAATAAGATGCTTACAATAATAGGAGTGGTAATGAAGATAAGAAATATAATTATATCAGGAGTAGTTTTTTACAGTTTATTAGTGAGTTCGACTGTTAATGCCGAGTGGTTTTTTCGCGGCACGGCCAATGGCTGGACGAGTACCGAATTACTACCAGTAGATGCTCATAGTTTTCAAACGTGTCAGTTTTTTCAAGGTTCTGACGGAAATCCTCGCTTTAAAATAGATAGATTTTCTGATTGGAGTGAAAGCTATCCCAGTGGTGATTTTACCGTAAATGAGAATACTCGGTATTTAATAGATTTTAACGATGTTGATCATACTATTACCGCAACAGAAGTCGCTGATTGTGACGGGAAAGGCTTTGCTAAAAACTTCAATGGTTTGTTTGTCCGTGGCACATTCAACGATTGGGGAGCGACTCCGTTTACGTTAGTTGAAGATAATACTTGGCAAACTGATGTGTCTTTTGACGGCCAAGAAAATCAACGATTTAAATTTGATATTAATGGTGATTGGTCACAAAATTATGGAGATGACAATAATGATGGCTTCTTAGAACTATCAGGTGACGATATAATTTTTAGTGTCGCGGGGAGCTATAGAGTTACCGTAAATGACCAAACTCTTAGTTATGCTATTGAAAGTATCGCGGGTGTAAACCAGTCCCCCATTGCGGTGATCAGTGCTAGTCATTCTATTGATGCACAAGTACTAGAAGTTCACGTAGGTGAGGTGCTCACGTTATCGGCGTTAGACTCTATCGATATTGACGGATTTATAAGCAACTTTCTTTGGAGTACTAACGAATCAAGTCATAGTATTATTGTTGATACTAGTGCTATCAGCAATAGCGAAATTAGCATTACAGTTACAGATGATCAGGGCGCAATAGGTCGTTCAAGCATTACTGTTAATGTCGTTGATATTCCAACGGATACTTGGTATTTCCGTGGAAGTTCAAATGGTTGGGCTACGACACCTTTAAGCTCAAGCGATGGAATAATGTATTGTATTGAGCAATCATTTTTGAATATTAACCCTCGTTTCAAAATAGATCACTTTGGTGACTGGACAGAAAGTTTTCCAGAACAAGATTATGTTGTTGCTGGCAATAGCCGTTACGAAATTTGTTTTAATAGTGATGAGACGAGTATAAGTGTTGTGTTACTTGATGGCGTTGATGTAACTGCGCCGGTAGTCACCGCCTCACCCGCTGCGGGGCTTTATACGACACGCCAAGATATTATTCTGACGGTAAGCGATAATCAAAGTAATCCGAGTAGCCCCCCAGCGGTTTATTTCACCCTAGATAACTCACAACCCGACATACATTCGGCGCTCTACACTGGGCAATTGTTTATCGCAACAGACACTATTGCAGGTGTCGATTTACTGATTAAAACCTTAGCTATTGATGAGAGTGGCAACCAAGCTCAGCAAAGCTTTAGTTATCAAATTGGTGAGCCCGTAGTCTTGGGAGACTTTCGCAATGAAACTATATATTTCTTAATGACCGCGCGTTTTTATGATGGTGATAGTAGTAATAATTACTATAACCGTGATCGTTATAAAGCCGGAGACCCCCATTGGCGCGGTGATTTTAAGGGGCTAATTGCGCAGCTTGATTATATTAAAGATCTAGGTTTTACGGCTATATGGACAACGCCGCCGGTAGAAAATCGTTCGGGGTTAGATTATCACGGTTATCATGCTTATGATTTCTATAGAGTTGATTCTCGTTTAGAGTCTAACGATGCGAGCTATCAAGACTTTATCGATGCCGCCCACGATAAAGGCCTTAAAATAATACAAGATGTTGTGATAAACCATACAAGCCAATATGGTCTACGTAACCAAGTATGGATAGATCACCTACCTATTAAATATTATGTACCGCTAGGGGCAAGCCAGGGTGACGTAGATAACGGCCCTTACCAAGGAAACTTGGGAGATTATCAAAGTGCTAATCGTGATGATAATGACAATTCGGTCGCACCTGATTGGTTTCGCGCCCGTCACAATAGTGACCCTGAAGGTACAAATCCTTTGGTTGATCCTAAAACAGGTGTAACGGTGCCATTAGCGGGTTACGATGCTAATCGATTTTTTGGTATTGATTCTCAAGGTTTAGATCCTGCTTGGTATCATTTAGATGGTTTTATGGCTGGCGGCGACTGGGAAAACCCCTTATCACTTCAGCGTAAACATCTGGCTGGCGATACCATTGATTTAGCAACCGAAAATCAAAATGTAAAAGATTATATTAACGGCGCTATTCGTATGTACCTTGATATGGGCGTTGATGCCATTCGTCTTGATACGGTAAAGCACGTTGAACGTGATGAACTTCTTGGCTATATACACGACTGGCAAACCCATAAGCCCGGGCTATTTGTTTTTGGTGAGAATTTAGTTAAAGGCACGGGTTTTGGCTCAGAGATTGCCAACGATAATGCCTCTGCTGTGATACGTCCGTGGTGGTATACACGTACAACACAAGATCCATCAGACCCGCAGGCGGGTGATGATTCAGGTTTTTCTGTGTTAGATTTCTCTTTGTTTTCTACGTTTAGGGATAACGTTACTCACGGTAATTTTGGTGGTGTTGGCGGGGTATTGGCTATGGATTGGATTTACGGTGATGCGACCAAATTAGTGACCTTCTTTCAAAACCATGATGTAGGTCCTGACAATGATTTCAAATTTAGATTTGGTGGTAGTGAAGCTAATGCGGCGCTCGCTTATAATTTACTTTGGACAATCCGCGGGATCCCGACTTTGTATTATGGTGAAGAGGTTATGTTTCAAGCCGGACTTCCGCACGATATTGCGGGAAATAGTGACACCATAGATCAAACAGGCAGGGCATATTATGGTCCTGTATTAGATGATTTAGCGACAACTCAAGCGCATCCGTTGTATCAACATATTAAACGTTTGAATCAAATTCGCTTAGCTGTACCGGCGCTGCAAAAAGCATCTATGAGTCATGTAAATGAATGGAGTTCGGGTATGAGCTTTATTCGTGATTTATCAAACGAGGGTAGTTATGCCGCAGTAGGATTAGCGACAGGAACGGCCCAAGACATAACTCTTTCAAACCTTATTAATGGTAGTTATACCGATGCGATTACAGGTATAACACGGAATGTTACCAATGGCAGCTTGTCTTTCAATGTGCCTGCATACTCGGCGGGTATTTGGGTCTTAAATGGTCCTGGGAAAGTAGGTGTTGATGGTCTTTACCTTAAGTAGCTCAATAAAAAATAGCTCAATAACTAATAACTAATAACTAATAACTAATAACTAATAACTAATAACTAATAACTAATAACTAATAACTAATAACTAATAACTAATAACTAATAACTAATAAATAATAACTAATAACTAATAACTAATAACTAATAACTAATAACTAATAACTAATAACTAATAACTAATAACTATGTGTTCATAACTGTTACCATTTCAGAGTTCTAAAATATAGTTCTTGTCCATACAAGCAATATGAGTATGGGCTAGCGCAAGGTAATCATTATACTCAAGGCGCTCCCTAGGGTGGCGGGGTGAGTTTCGGCTGAATAATATGCCATAATGATTACCGTTTTTATCTTCCCTCGAATCACCTAAGCGCTTCAATTAGAAAGCTATGTAGGTAATACGGATTAAAGTTTGTATTATTGAACAAAATGGGGGCTATCGACGCTACTAGATAACGTTAAGTGATTATATATGGATTCAGAACTTACAGGCTTTATGGCGATTGCGATATTAATCATGGTTGTCATATCAACTATTATTCTTTCGTTGCCAATTAGATATGCTGTGCATGTGGCCATAGCAAGTTGCGTAGTGTTTTCACTGTTATTCGGGTTCTTGGGTCTTTACGTGACTTCCTACGGAAAATCGCCAGGGGGGTGGGAATTCCCTTTATTTTTCTGTTCTGGGTTTTTACTTACCGCTGGGACTTCTTACCTAATTAGATTTGTAATTTACCCTTTCTTGCAGGGGCACGGCTTATTGGTCACGAAAATTGCTTTGATCATGGTTGTGGTGGGTTTTCTTGTCTACCGATACTCCGCACACTATGGTGAATATTCCTGGCAAACAGAACGAATATATGATGAGGAAAATGAAATCGTCCTGTTAAGTAGTTCCGTTTATGGCCTTAAAAAAAGTACCTACTATGACAGGGAGCTTTTTGAATCCAGTCGGGCAATATTTGCTGCACGGAGGTTATATCCGGTGCATTCCGGCCGTGATGAATATACACCGAAATGGAATGGGCGACCTCAGCATCTGATGGTCATTTATTATGTCCCCGAATCCGAAATATTTTATAAAGGCGAATTTAATTTACATGTAAGTAAAATAGAAAAGTTGACCGCAAGCAGGCTATTCTACCCGATCACTAAATATCAGCGCTACAACAAAATTGAACTACTACTTTTGAAAGATGGCGCTGTATCATTACAATTGGCCAATGACGAGCAATCCTTAGAGGTGCTGTCCGCCAAAGCTCAGGTTATTAAAAAGGATGAATTGAGCGAATCTCAATTGAAGCTTTACAAACATTGGCTGAAAGACCATGAAAAATCAATAGCGGATAACGCCGAAGAAATTACTATTGCTCAGAATGAAGATTTCCTTTCACTATTGCGGGAACAAAAATATACGATACAACATGAAATTACGGGCTTACGGGATCAGATCGTCTCTGTGTCGGTGATCTCTGCTAACGGCGAGTATTACAGAGTGGATAAGAAATTCTGGGATGGTCGTAGTATGTCGAAATTGTACCACCCGCCTGTCACCATCAATATAGTTACCATTAACAATCATGGAAAATACCATAATTGGAACTATGAATACGACCCGTCGAATATAGCGTCTGTACTTAAGGAAAGTGGTGTATTATCAAGTGTTGATGAGCGTAAGGAAATTAAGTTTTCGTATCATTTACGCAACGATGAAAATGACCTGTTGCGGGCCACAACCTTCGAATACTTCAATGGGAAAAAGTACGAGCTAACAGGTGATATGGGACTTTATCCCGCTGATCAGTATTATAAATAGAGCTGACGCGCAAAGTATCAATGCAATGATTAACAGCCGAAAATGTTGGAATAACAATTCTGACGGCTGCATTGAAAAAATATTTCATATTTCATATTTCATATTTCATATTTCATATTTCATATTTCATATTTCATATTTCATGAGACTTCATGAGACTTCATGAGACTTTAAGTGTGTGGTCTTCATTTTCATTTTAGCTTTAGTTTTGAAAATTTTAGGATTCCTAATTACAGACAATGAATTTCAAATTTATATTAGGTTGGTTGAAGTTGAAGTTGAAGTTGAAGTTGAGCTAGGCTACGTGCACATCAGTCGAAATGTAATTCTAGGTTTCATTGGGAGTTAGTTAATTACTAAATTTTTTCTGTATATATGTTTGTTTTTGAAAATATATTTTAGATGGGAGCGGGAGCGGGAGCCGGAGTCGGAGTCGGAGTCGGAGTCGGAGTCGGAGTCGGAGTCGGAGTCGGGGTCGGAGTCGGAGTCGGAGTCGGGCTAGGCTGTTAGTTTTTCTGGTCTTGATTGAAGTCTTATTTGTTGAAGTATTCTATGTTTTTACTCATGCCTATGTTTATAGTTATACCTATAGGTATACGACCTGAAGTTACACGAATTTACTCTAAAGTATTCGATTTTTTAAAAGTCTTCGATGTCCCAGATTATATAATCGAACTGCAGCTGGAATGAATCTTGCGGTAAATTGTCTGTGATGTTAAGTAATGTGAATGCGTAGTCGAGTGATCCGAGATTTATAAGGCCATTCGTGAACGCTGAAATAGGTATGCTTACTTCTTCCCACTCTCCAGTGTGCCTAAAACCGAATTGTTCAATTTCTAATGGGAATTCCACCCAAACAGTATTTCCGCTGGAATCCAATATCCCGACTTTAAACGGAACTTCGCCTGGGATTTTTATTCTGAATTTTAGTCGTATTTTTTTTCCCTTGAAGGGTGATAGATTTATCGGGCTTAGGTTTTTAAATCCAGCGCCAAACCATTCGTTTTTTTCATCCCACTCTAAACAAAATTTATTTTTTTTATTCATTTCATGGCAGTGTTGCATCGTGTCGCCCCAAACAAAAAATTCCGTGCCTTTTTTTACTAATGCTGACTTGTTGCTTTGACTGCTTGCCATAATTTGGAATGGGTGTTTTTCAAATGCGATGGAACATCCATTGTTTGTTACTGTCGTGCCGCTAACGCTATCGGGACATTGATCCACCATATTGGGGACGCGGTCTAGGTCCTTGTCAATATCTTCACTGACAATAACTTGAGGGCGCCCGTCACGTTTAAATTCTTTTGCGCGATTATATTCGTTATTAATATTAGAAATCGAAAAGTCATAGGAGGTTATTGATGGGTTGAAAATTTTTGAGAGCCTACGAAAGTCAATTATTATCCAGTTTTGATTGGCTAATATTTCTTGATATTTTTCTATGTTTTCTTGTGTTATTGCGAGCATGGGTAAATTAATAGTTGTGCCCAGGTCTTTCTGGAAATCTAAGCCGTAATCATGAATCATGAATCAAGACTAAGGCCAATCCCGCTTCTAAAAAATGCCCGCCTATAGCGACATGTAATTTTTTATTTTTAATGTTTTCTAGCGATCCCTCGGCCCATCCGATGGTACCAATATTAACGTGTTTTCCAGGAGTTCGTCCAGCTCGAGTAACCGCATCGATCGCACCTGCCGCCAAGCCTTCGCCGGCTGTCCATATTGTATCTATTTTGCCATAGTACTCGATTAATGCGGTTACAGTCTTTTCGGCATCGTGTTGGTTCCACTCAGTATCCGTTGCGCGTTTAAGTTTCAAATCGTCGCGTGTTTTTACGACACTTAACAAGCCTCGCTTGCGCAGAACGCCTGGACTAGTGCGTGTTGCGCCACTGATCCCGATCATTGTCATTTCGGTGTCTAAAGTTTGCTTTGTTGGTTCGTTGTTATAAATTGTTGGTTCGTTGTTATAAATTTTAGAATCGGCGAGTATATTCGCTAATTCGGCACCCACTGCTTTATCGTCTGGGTACATATGGCCTAACCATTTTTTATACTTTCCACGGGGTGTCCCAACACTATTTACATGCCTTCCTTGAAAGCCGCTATTAATGATAAATACAGATATGTTTTGCTCGTCCGCCATGGCCAATATTTGTTCGCCCAAATGAAAATATTGGGGAACTATTATATAGTTTGGTTTAGGTGTAAATTCGGCAGCATTTTTAAATTCTTCAAGGGCTTGGCGGTAATTTGTGGCGTGTAGGGTTGTATATTTTATGTTGAGGTCGCTAGCAATATCTAGGAAAAAGTCTTGGGTTTCTTTCCAGAAGCCATTATCGGTATTTGCGCCAATGTAAACAACGTACATTGGATCCAGTGTTGTGGCTGCGATGCAATTCGAAAATGAGAGGAAGGTGAGGTATAGGTTAATAACGACCGCAGCGCAGATCTTTTTTATAAAACTTACGGCACTCATAATTATCAAGATCACCCTTTACGTGCTCAAGAGGACATGAGCATCTAATCTGCTGCCTCCCTATGTATTAAAGGCTCTTATCCTATGACCGCATACTATCGGATATATGGATTTTACTTTAATTCATGAATGCTCCATCAGAGCGCTCCATGTAGGCAATTCGACCAAACCAACAGTATTTTGGGCTGTAGCGTACAGTAGAGCATATACAATATGGGTACCTTCATTCCCAGTGGAATCTATTTTTGATCGCATTATATTGCCTTGTTGATCTAAGACCTTGTGTCTGTAAATCTAGTTCATTCTTGATGTTTGCGCCAATTATTATTGGTTATAAAAAGATCAAAAAGTTCTTGTGTAGATGAATTATCATGGGTTAGGACATAGGGTGAGGGACCAGGTTGATTTAGCGATGAATTATGCTGTTTTCAACCGCCATGCATACGATCCATGGCTCTCGCCTGTTAATAGATATTACCGGCTGTAGCTTGGCTTTATAGGCTGTTGTTACTAATTGAGGTAGGCGGGCAGCGTATTGACGAGTGCATTATTGTTAATTTTTGTAAAAGTTTTTGGTATTTACAGTGTTGTGTGCGCTTTTGATCTTTATTAAGTAGACGATAGCCCCACTATTATGACGAAAGTAGCTATAAAGCGGACGATGACGTTAGAATTTATGGGTCAAGTAGCCCCAGAATACGCTTCTAGTGCGTATAAGATGTGGCTCTCTCTTGTTGTATAGAGGAATCGCTAGGCGCGGTGCTTATAGCTAAAAGTTGATAGTGTTGATCTAGGAGCCAAAAACATTAATCTCTAATATGCGAACTTATTAAGAATGCCCGACTTTGTGCGGTAAGATAAAAGTTACTTCAACAGAACTTTGTGGTATCCGTCGAATATAGTGTCTGTACTTAAGGGCAGGCGTGCGATTTTTGGTATTGTTGGTATCAAAAAGATAAAGTTCACCGACCACCGGCATAATGATAAAAATAATCTATTACGTGCTACGACTTTCGAATACTTCAGCAGCAACAACAACAATAACAATAACAATAACAATAACAATAACAATAACAATAACAATAACAATAACAATAACAATAACAATAACAATAACAATAACAATAACAATAACAATAACAAGAAGAAGAAGTACAAACTAACAGGTGACATAAAGGTCTATAGCGCAGATATTTACTATAGTAAATAGACCTCTAATAAAGTGCGTGAATTTAAGTTGATAACAAAAAATCACAGTTGCTTTGTGGTGGTGTGTATCTTTTACAAATGAGTTTAATAATGATGGAAACAGTCTCTATACTGGTGGATGTTCAGAATGTCTATTACACAACCAAGCAAGCATATGGTCGGAATTTCGATTACAATAAGTTTTGGGCTAATGCGACCAAAAATAGAAAAGTTGTAAGGGCCGTCGCATACGCGATAGATCGAGGAGATAAAAAGCAAAAACAGTTTCAAAACATACTTAAGGCGATTGGCTTTGAGGTGAAGTTAAAGCCCTTTATTCAGCGTTCAGACGGTTCAGCAAAAGGAGATTGGGATGTCGGAATTGCATTGGATGCAATGGAATATTCAGAAGTAAGTGATACGATTGTCTTGGTTTCAGGCGATGGTGATTTTGACTTGTTAGCGCATCGTATTCGAACCAAAAAAAATTCTACAGTAGAAGTCTATGGCGTTAAGCTGTTGACAGCTGATTCATTAATAGATTCTGCGAATAAGTTTATTCCAATAGAGTCCGACTTGCTACTAAATTGAAGTCTAGATACATCATAAGTTGTTACGAGTTTATATAGTGCTGCGAGGTCCCTAAAGAGCGTCAATTAGTGCGTGGTCAAAAGTCGGTAGTCTCTCTATTTTCAATGTTCCTCTCATTGTAGAAAGGTGAAGTACGTCAGCAGCGCCAGTTTAAATTATTCCCCACACCCGCTGTCGGTACTCCGTAGGCTCAGAGTTTCTGCATTAACAGTCAAATAGTTTGGGCAATAGAGCGGTGAACTAGAGCGTACTATGAGAAGGAGGTGTTTTTAACGGCGTACATTGAGGGCAGGGAGAGGCATAAATTGTACGCCAATTTTTATATGGTTTTAGATAAGAATGCGCTCTAATGGAGTTTCCATTTGGGAGCTAAATCGATCCGGAAAAATAGATGCGATGGTTTGGTGCATGGCTATGTTAACTTTTTCTAAGTTCAGTCGGCCTGAAGGCCGACCTACACGAGAGAATACGTAGGTTTGGTTCCTGTAGGTCGGGCTTCAGCCCGACAATCTCAGCTCATTGAAATTCACATTTAGCGTCGAAACCCCAAATGTTTTTCAAGTATCCCCCAATTCTGCTTGAGCTTAAGTTTCGGTTTATATGCTTTATTCATAGACAGATCATTTATAGCTCAGATTTCTTATGTCGTCCATGCAGTATCGAACCCTACAAGCATTACTTAATGAATGCTTGTAGAGCTACATTGGTAGCTTAATTATTGATGCGCTTCGAACTTTAATCCACGTACTTTTAGATAGCTCTTAGATAACTCTTAGATGGTTTTTATAGATGGTTTTTATGTAACTCTTAGATAGTGTGGCTATCAAGAAAAATTGATCTTGATAGCCAAAAATAAACCTGTGCATTTTTGATGCTTTATAGGTATGCAGTGGTTTACGTGAGTAGTTATGACTCGTTAATGGTCATCAATGTATTCAGGTCGATATTTTTGGATATTTTCTGTTTCTTTCCTGATGGCCAGGTGACCTCAATTTTGTCGACACTCCTATTGTCGTCTAATCCAAAATAAACGGGTAATAGGCTCTGCGAAAGGTAGCCCGACTTGCCATCGTGAGCTTTGGTGTATATGTCATCGCCAGCAAAAACTTTTATTATTGCGCCAATACCGCTTTTATTTGACTTTGTACCGACGAGATTAATTTTTAGGTAGTTAATGTTTTTCTGTTCACTCAAGTTGCTTATCAATACCATCGGAGGTTGATTAAACTCTAATGTCACAATATCCAGGTCGCCATCCGCGTCTAAATCAAAGATTACGGATGAGCGTGAACCTAACGCGCCCCATATAACCCTTGGACCTTTAATACCGTTGCAGGTTGAGCTCTGTGCGTCTGCCCCGGAGCAGTAAACTTCAAACCAAGGCGCTGAAGTTGAATTGTTTTTTCGAGGTTCTACGCCAAGAACGTATTCGCTGTCCAAAAACCCTTTACCCATATTGTTAAGCAGGAGTGAGTTGGGCGCGTAGCGAAATGGGAAGTTCATACTGGAAGGAATGAACACATCTTCAAAACCATCGGCGTTTAGATCTCCCGAGCTCAAACCCCAGGGCCAGAAATTTTCGGCTCCGATTTGATCTGATATTTCCGTGTATTTACCGTGTCCATCATTCCGATAAAAGGCATTGCCAAAGAGTTCATTACCTCCGCTAGCCAAAAACTGCGTAGGGTAGGGTTGTGGCGATTTTAGCTCTTCCCCACTACCAAATAGATCATCGCGCATATCAGAATGCATATCTGTTACAAATATATCCATATCTCCGTCGTTATCGTAGTCAAAAGATTTTACACCCATTGAGCCCCAGGATGTTTTAGGGAAAAGCTCACGACTCTTCCGAATAAACTGTTTTCCCTTGACGTTTTCGTAATACTGATCATGACCTTGCATGTCAATAATGTAGAGGTCTGGCCAACCATCATTATTGCCATCGATTACTGTGGCGTCACCGTTCCAGCCCGCTTCGGAAAAATTCAACTCTTTGTTGACGTTTTTAAATGTATTATTACCTAGATTTTTGAATAATACGCTTGCCTCACTACGTTCGGGTTTTAAGTGTCCAGAGAAGGCGTCTTTAAACGCAAAATTATATTTGGATCCGCTACTAATTTGCCCGGTCTCTGTATACATGGAGGCGTAACCCTGCTGCTCAGACGTGTAGACTCCAACGTTAGTAACAAAAAGGTCAAGTAAACCATCACGATTGTAATCAAAGAATACGGCCCCAGCGGAATGCGCCTTTATACCTGTTTGTGATCTATTGGTAATGTCTTTGAAGTGCCCTTTGCCGTCGTTTTCAAATAATAAGTTGCCTACTCGAACTTTTGTTATATATAAATCGGGGTCCCCATCATTGTCTATATCTGCGAAAGACGCACTCATGCCGACGCCATTGTCAATTAGCAATCCTGCACTAGCAGTAATGTTTTCAAATTTCCCATTGCCGATATTTCGCCATAACTCATTACTGCCAATTAACGTGGTGAAATATATGTCATACAATCCGTCTTGGTCGACATCCGCTACGGCTATGCCATTCCCATGATCATAATGCGCGGCCTTCCAGGACGCGCCCGCATCATCCACTATCTTATGACGAAACGTGATACCGCTACCGCTTGTTTCATCGTTAAAATTAAAACCTTTAAATACTTCAAATTCTTTCGATGCCTCAAGTTGAGTTTCCATACGATCTTTAACCCAAGAAGGGTTCATAACGTCTTCTGGAAATGGTATAAGTTCTTGGGAAAGTGTATGTAAATCTTGACTTAGCTTATTCAAATCGAGTTTATCAAGACCGTTATAGTAGCCTCGAATTCTTCCTTGCGCATCGACAAGGACAAACTGCGAGCTATGCAATATCGGCATTTTAGTATCTTTTGATTCTTCGGAAACGGGTAGTCTTAAGCCTTTCTTGCTCAGCTCCCAAATGTCTTCCCGTGAACCCGTTAGAAAGGACCACTGTGTAGTGTCTAGGTTTCTTTTTGCAATATAATCAGTTAGTACTTCGGGCGTATCATTTTCGGGATCGACACTGACGCTAACAAAGCGGATTCCCTCACGATGCTTATATTCATCGAGATTTTTATTTAATTTATTCATGCTTGCGGTTTGTAGGGGACAAGTGTTTTGGCATCGGGTAAATATAAAGTTCGCTACCCATACATGTCCGATAAAATCAGCCATGTTGGCTTTGTCGCCGTGCTGATCTGAAAGAGAGAATGATGGTACAGACCCCAATATTCGAAGTGGTTTTGTTGGTGGGGTGTCGGCAAATACTGTTGTTGCTGTAAATGATAGAAATACAAATAATAGCCAGCGAGTGGCATTTTTTTCAAAGTAATGCATAGGTTGAACTTCCCGAAAGAGATAGATTCTATTTTAGTGATTTTAGTGATTTTAGTGATTTTAGTGATTTTAGTGATTTTATTATTACTTTCTAAATGATCATTGTTTACGGTCACCGAATTAAGTACTTATGAGCCATTCGCCCAAGTATAGAATCCATGACTTTGGTTTCGTATGTATACCTTGCCAATAAGTGTTGGATGGATGTAGCCACAAAGCTGATCGCCCATTAGTGGCATTGTTTGTTCTTTACCGGTATTGAACTGCATTTCGAAACTTAAATCGGGAACAGCGATTTCTTCCATATCTAAATCGGGAAGAGCAAAGGAATAGACGTAGTCTTTACTGGAAAGTTTTAAGGTTACAGGAGTGTTGTCGGGTAAAAAAAGATCTTGTACTGAATGACGGTCGTCAATGGTGCCAAATATACCGTCTTCGCCCGGATACCGAAAATTCCAGTTAAACTCGTTGCCAGTGACCTCTACTACAATGGAGTCTAATCGAGTGACTTGACCGTACGCGCTATAGGTTGATGTAATTGTTGTGAAGAGAGATACGATAAAAATATTTTTCCATATTCCATGAAGCTGCAAAATGTTCACCCTTGTACTTTGCTATTTCTTGAGGAGTCAATGTTGTTAGTTATAGAATATAGAATTGAAGGTATGTTGGTCTCGTATCAATCTTTTGATTCTGGCTTTATGTTTGCGCATTTATAAATCAAGAGGAGCATAACTTCAGAATGGTAGCGCTTACAAGTGATACGGATATGATTTACATTGATTTTACCTAACGCAGTTTTTTCTAGCGTGATAAATTTTATTGATGTATTGATGTATTGATGTATTGATGTATTGATGTATTGATGAAGAGATGGAGTTAGGAGAATATAAAAAAAATATCGCAGAGAAATATTATTATATAATTTTTTATCCCTACGCTGTCTATCGTAAAACATG
>JBLIMQ010000062.1:0-25516 GCA_047638775.1 Flavobacteriales bacterium | reverse complement strand
CCTTAATCCTTATGAGTACCTCAAAACTATCTTTACTGAATTACCTAACTGCGCAGAAGAGAGCTTGAGTAACTTATTACCTTGGAATGTAACTCTTGGCTAGGGTGTAGTTCGTTTGGCGCTTACTTTAAAATCTTGTTCAAAAGTATCGTTAGTAGATTCAATGACGGCTTTGTTTGTGAGTAAGGATTCAATCCACACTAAGAATTCTGGTTTATCAGCTAAGGAAATTTTTAGCTCAGCATATAGCGGTGGACATAGTCTAATTCTCACAAATAGCGGTGCGATAGAGGCATCAAATAAGTCGAGTTCCCCTATGTGACTATCTACAGGATTCACGCTTAGCTTGACAATGGACTCGAGCAAAAGCTGTTTTTGCTGCGTGTAATCTTCTTCATTATTTGCGGCAAGTAATCTGTACTGATTTACTATCAACGTTTCGCTATAGGCGATAAGTGCGCGTTGCTTAGCGCGGGGTAAGGGGGTGTTTGGTAGAAGTGAGCCCTCACTTGTCTCATCGATATATTCGTTGATTACCGCCGATTCAAACAGTACTTCATCGCCAACAAACAACGCAGGTACTTTGCCAGTAGGGACGCGCTCTAAAAACCATGCGGGTTTATCACTAAGGTCGATGTATTCGATCTCGTAGGGTAGGGCTTTATGATTTAAAAGAATGCGCGACCGCTGTACGAATGGGCATAGGGCAAAACTGACTAAGCTAATTGAAGGGCTTGATGAAGGGCTTGACGAAGGGTTTGATGTCATGATTAATCTCAAATATACAGGTTAATGGCGCTGATAGAAGCTTGCAAAAGACTATAGTTTAAACTCATAATTTCCCATATGGAAATTTGGGAATACATAATATGACGAATGGGAATGTGAGTGGGGGCGTAAGTGACGACCTAAGTAGAAGCGTTAACGGGAATGTTAATGTTAACGGCGACCGTTTTGTTTTAATGCGCTCGTTTCAAGCTATTTATGCCACTCGAAGTATCGCGCAAGCCGCGAGCCGAGTTGGTTTAACGCAATCCGCGGTGAGTAAACATCTTGTTAAGCTAAGAGATTGGTTGGGTGATGAGCTATTCGTACGTACGCACTCAGGTATGCAGCCGACGCCTCATGCCGTCGACCTAAGTGATCGTATCGATAAACTTCTGGATGGCTTTGAAAGCCTTACTCAAAATTTATGTTTCGATATAGCTAAGCTTAATGCGCGTTACGTAATTGCTACTACAGATGAAATTAGTCGGCGTTTACTACCAAAGCTATTGGCTGTTTTGAATGAGGCAGCGCCCAAATTAAAAGTCTCGTGCATTACATTAACAGACGATTACGCTTTAGAACGTTTAGAGCTCGGAGAGGTTGACCTTGTTGTAAGTGTAAACTGGTTAGCGCCAGAGCAGCTTATTCAGCGGCGCCTTTATAGTGAACGATTTGTCTGCGTGATGACGCAGGATCATCCGCTAGCCGGAATTACCCTCAATCTTGATGACTATCTTAGTAGTGAGCATTTAATGGTCGCGCCGTTTGGGAGAGGTTCGAACCAGATCGATACATTTCTACAAGAAAAGGGGCAATGTCGATGCGTGCGGGCGACCGTTGCGTGTTTTTCCAACATTAATTCCGAGTTACTTTCAGACCGTTATATTATAACATTGCCGAGTCGTGTGGCTGAAGATTTGAAAAAATCATACCTATGTGACAAAAACATCGTGATAAAGCCTTTGCCTTTCGAATGGCCTGAATTCAACTACTTTATGTTTTGGCACCGTCGCTTTAACAATGAACAGCTGGGTATGTGGATGCGAGAAGTCATTGGCAAAATTTTATGCTGATCGATGCTTAAGTATTTTATTGATTAGATAGGCTATAACGCTAAAAACACATATACCCGCAGCATCAGCGGCCAAATCGTAAATGTCTAAGGTTCGATTGGGGAAGTAGTGCTGGCTTAGCTCTTCAAGCACTACAAAAATACTTACAGCTACCGTACCTGTGTAGAGCCTGAGCTTTAAACACGTGAAACTACGAAAGCGAAGAGCCGCGTTAATAATCAGGCTCAAAAATCCAAATAATAGGAAGTGGCCAATCTTATCGCTGTAGCGCAAAGAGTGGAACGAGCCAAATACGCTTGCGACCTTTCCAGTATCGGCTAAGACAATAACCCAGATGATAAATACTGTAAATGCGACTGCGAGAGCCCGGATGAAGATGATTTGCATCGAGTTGTCCTGAAAAATATACGTATTTTAAAGTTTTGTTATGAGACTCACAATAGTGTTAATTTGAAAGAAAATTGGCTCCATCTTGCTACAAGGATATTAATATTACGCTACACTTTGGTATCAGTTCGTGAAAATTAGTAAGGCTTAGTTTTTACCCTATGTGCGATGTAGAAACCTGTGTTTAACGGAGCGTTTTCTGGATACTTTTGCTTACAAGGTTACACGGGTACCAAATTGCGAACCGTGATTCTACGCGTAGCGATTTTGTGTGCGCTCAGCATTGTTAGCTTAAGTCTGAATGCCGAACCATCGGCCTTCACGGCAAGCGATAACATGTATTTCTCGCACGTATTGTCGCAAGGGCAACGTCGGGACCCATCTCTATTTGTCGGCTCTATCAACTCGATCTCTCGTGACAGCCAGGGCTATATGTGGTTTGGTGGAGCGAATGGCCTACTACGCTATAACGCCTACAACTTTCGCGTTTATCAGCCGGTACCTGGCAATCCAAATAGTCTTAGTAGTGGCAATATCACCGATATGCTTGTCGATCACGGTGGGGTTTTATGGTTCGCTACGGCTAATGGTCTTGCTCGTTACAACGAAAACAGCGATGACTTTACGCGCTTTAGCGTTGGTAAAGACCACGACTCTCGCGCAGAAGAAGCGGCTACGGCATTGGCAATTGGAACGGATAATCGGCTTTATGTTGGCGCGATCCATGGTCTACGTATATATGGCCCTGACCGATTATCATTTACCGCGTACCCAAGATTTAGTAATGACACGAAGGATGCTGATGCCAACAATGTTACAGATCTGGTGATAGATCAACATGAGCGCCTGTGGATTTCTACTCGTGCTGGCGGTTTGTACTTGTTTGATGAAGGGAGTGGGACTTTCCAAAATTGGAATACAGGCGTTTCGTCGTCACCAAGACTGCTGACAAATCACGTCGAAAGTTTGAGCGAAGACCAAGACGGAAATATTTGGATTGTCGAGAAGGGGGAAGCGCTAAATAAGTTTAATTATGACACGCAAACGTTTACCCGTTATCGCCATAATAAAGAGCAAGCGGGAAGCCTTGCCTCAAATGAAATCCGCAAGGTATATGTCGATAGCGCAAATAGAATCTGGCAAGCTCTAGATCATGGAGGTTTAAGTTTATACCTCGCTGAAACGGACAGCTTTCGCGTTTTTGATAATAACCCTGCCGATAAGCACTCGTTAAGCAGTAATCAACTACGTGCGTTATACGAAGACCCTCTTGGCGACTTGTGGATCGGTACGTTCAGTCATGGCGTGAATATGCATTCAGCGTCGCAATACAACTTTAATATACTGACCCATAACCCGAGTGATGAAAACTCCTTGCCACACAATGGCATTCTTGATCTGCATGAAGATAAAGAAGGGTTGTTATGGATCGGTACTGAGAACGGATTGTCATCGTATCAAAATTCCAGTGGACGATATAAACACTATAAGCATGAGCCGACTAATCCTGAAAGCTTAAGATTTAATGCCGTCGTTTCTATTGAGGACGATCCCAATGGAAACCTTTGGGTGGGTACCTGGTCTGGAGGATTACATTATTTTGATAAAAGTCTAGGAAGATTTAAGCGTTATTTCCCCGATGTCGCTAAGGAGGATTCGTTTCCAAGTATGTACGCTTGGACGATGGAGCGTGACAGTAAAGGAGTACTGTGGATAGGTTCATCAGAAGATGGTGGCTTAATAGAATACAATGGCGAAAGTGATAGCTTTAAAAACTACACTCATGTGATAAATGACTCCTCTACTATCGCGGCGAATCAAGTTTGGGATATTTTAGAAGATTCACGGGGGTATTTTTGGGTAGCGACCTTAAACGGATTAGATCGTTTCGATAGAAAAAATAAAAATTTTTATCACTACCGATTCAATAAAGATAAAGAAAACACCCTGCCAAGTAATCAAATTCGAGTGATATACGAAGATAGTCAAGGTGTTATTTGGGTGGGTACTGATGGTCACGGCGTCGCGCGATTTAATTACGTGACGAATGATTTCACTAAAATAAAACTTGATGATACGAATGCGCCGCTTAGCGTTTCGTCTATCATCGAGGATAAACTTGGTAACCTTTGGTTTGGCACTTTGTCGGGTCTAATTAAGTTAGATCGCGAGAGTGGCACCGTGAGCCGGCTCATGGAAAGCGACGGTCTTTCAGGTAATGTATTTAATCGTAATGCGTCCCACATTGATCGCGACGGCATACTGTATTTTGGTGGAACTGAAGGTATTACCTATTTCGACCCTAACACTTTGCAGCTAGGAACGGCTCAAGCACCGATTGTATTTTCTAAATTCACGGTATTAGAACACGAGGTATCCTTGTCGGACCCAGAGTTTATTACGCATTTTGATATCGATGAGAATTATGAACCTGCTTTGCAGCTCAATATTCGACACGGACATTCGATGTTTTCTATTGAGTATGCTCTATTAAACTACCGCGGAAGTGAAAGTAATAGTTATCAATATAGGCTAGAAGGTCACGATTCAGATTGGGTAGAGTCGGGTACTTCTCGCCGTGCGGTATACGTCAATATACCGAATGGTTTATATCGTTTTAGTGTCCGAGCTCAGAGTAACGGTGTTTCTGTGGACAGTGAATCGACGATGCTTATACGTGTTTACCCGCCGTTATGGCTAACGTGGTGGGCAATACTTATATACGTATTTGTTACATTTTTCATGATCTATATCGTTAATTCATTACGTACTCGTCATGTGAGACGCGAGCGAAGACGCGAGCGTGAGCATCATGAAAAACTTGTTAGAATCGATCGACTAAAAAATGCTTTTCTTGCTAATACATCCCATGAACTTAAAACTCCGCTTAATGGGATTGTGTCAACATCCGAAGCCGTTGCGGAGTATATTCGGCGGGAAAAATTCGACGAAGCTATCGAATTGTTGAGCTTGATACAGGTTAGCGGAAAACGTCTTAATATGCTTGTTAGTGATCTTTTTGATTTTTCCAAAATTTCTGATGGCAGTTTAAAGCTGAATTTCGAAAAAGTTTTTCTTGATAAACTTGTCTCGGAACTGTTGTTAGATTTGAATGTTATGGCGCGTGACAAAGGCGTTGTACTTGAGTCGAGAATTCTCGATAGTTTCCCAGCCGTATATGCAGACAAAGTGCGGCTGCACAAAATTCTTTATTGTTTAATAGAGAATGCCATTAAATATACGCGCGAAGTTGGTGGTCGAGTCAATGTCTATTGCGAATTACATGAAGGTAAAGCGAAAATATTTGTGAATGATCAAGGTATAGGCATTGCAGAGAAAGCCTTGTCAACTATCTTTGATACCTTCAGTCAAGTAGATTTTTCTGAATCGCGTATATCTGATGGCATGGGATTAGGCCTGGCAACCACTAAACATCTAGTGCACCTACATGGCGGTGAAATATCTGTTCGATCACGTATCGGTGAAGGTTCTGTATTTAGCATCACTATCCCGCTCTATCGTTATCATTCTTTAGAGGTTGGTGGAACTCGTATTCATGCGTATCGTCGTAGTCAGTTATCCGTTTTGGTTGTTGATGATGAAGTTGCGAACCGCATGGTTATTGGTGCGCTTTTAGAGCAAGAAAGCCACATATTATTCGAAGCCGATTCAGGTCCCGCCGCTTTAGATTTTGTTCAATCTCATGAAAATATTGATGTGATTTTATTGGATATTATGATGCCGCGTATGTCGGGTATTGAAGTATGTGAACAGCTTAGAGAAACCTATAGTAAAGAGCAGTTGCCCATAGTGTTTGTCACTGCAATGAATTTGGATGAAGCCAAGGATCAGTGTAAGGCGAGTGGCGGTAATGCCGTACTCACCAAACCTGTAACGCGCGATGGTTTAAATGAGGTACTGCAGGTCTTTATGAAACCAGATTAATCTTGATGCTCTGCTTCTACGATGAAAAAGATAGCTCTACGCTTTAACCGAACTATCTACATCACTATCTACATCACTAGTTAAAAACTAGTTAAAAACTAGTTAAAAACTAGTGATCGACTTTCACGATAATTTTCCCGACTTGCTGATTCCTCTCCATGTATTCATGCGCCAGTTGGATTTGCTCGAATGCAAATATTTTGTCCACTAGGGGTTTTATTTCTCCAGATTTAAGTCGACGGTAAACATATTCTTTTGCCCAGGCAAGGCGCTCTGGGTTTTGCGTAATTTCAAATAAGGTATAACCGCGTATACTCAGACCTTTTGCGAGCGCAGTATAAAGAGGGAAAGGTGTCTCTCTAGAATCTAACGCACCGTATTCAATTATTTGCGCTGATTGCGCTGCGGCCTCGGCAAGGTCCTGAATTATCGGCCCAGCAATAGCATCAAAGATTAACTGGGCACCTTTACCGTCCGTAATGTTCATAACTTCTTTTACGAGCGATTGGGTTTCGGTGGCGATATGGAAATCTGCTCCGGCGGCCAGTAACGATGATTTTTTATCGTGTCTTCTAGAGCAGGCGATAACCGTCGCGCCGATTTGTTTCGCCAGTTGAATCGATGCGATACCTACGCTACTACTTGCGGCCGTAATAAGGATGGTTTGTTTGGCTTTCAGTTTGCCAATATCGATTAACGCGCCATACGCGGTTAGGTATTGCATCCATATTGCGGCAGCTTGTATAGCGCTTAGGTTTTCAGGGTAATGCGCAGCGGCATGCGCCGGCACTTTTACATACTTGCCGTAAACACCATGTATGCCCATAGAAAATGCCGGAATGGTGCTGACCTTATCGCCGAGCTTAAAACCTGTTACGTCCTTACCAAATGATTCAATCGTGCCAGAAGCTTCATAGCCTAGACGCGACGGAAATCTGGGTTGCTCCAAATAGTTCCCTTCTCGAAACATAATTTCAGCACGATTAAGCCCAATTGCATCCACCTTAATACAGACCTCGTTATCGCTTGGTGACGGTATTTTCGAGTCACGATATTCGAGTATGGAGGCGTCTCCGATTTGATTAAAAATAATGTCTTGATTCATTGTGTTTATCCCTATCGGTGATTGGGTTTAATAAAGTTATGGACGTCGATTAATTGCCAAGCGCTAAACGATAAGCTCAAAGCGGCTATTCATCGCTTTGTTGCGCATAGGTATAAGTGCCTGATAGGCGTCACTGTTATACCAGCGACGTGCCGAATCTGTATCCGGAAAGCTAATAATCGCTTTCATCGCATGGGCACCTTCGCCATGAAGAACTTCGTTCTTACCCTTGCTGACAAACTCTCCCTGGAAGGGAATAAATGTCTCTGCTGCTGCGGCGCCGTATTCACTCATACCTTCAGCCGATTGGATGGTGAATTCAACAATAACATGTGCGCTCATGGTCTTTCCTCGTTTTGTTTTTGTTTGTGTCGCTGTTTGTGTTTTGGCGTATTTAAACGTTTATTTAGCGTTTATTTAGTGTTTTTTTGGAACTTATCGCCAGTTTTGGTGTTTTGTTTATCGCCGACTAAGCCAGCTATGCGTAACGTTTTGCTTGAGGAAAGTGTACCCATGTAGTTAAATATCAACAATAACCATTAAATTACATGACTGTTTAATAATATGAACAATCTAAAATTGCTACCTAGCCTAGTTGTCTTTGCTGAAGTCGCGCAGCGGAGCTCGTTTACAGCGGCAGCGGCTGCGCTGTCATTGAGTAAGTCGGCGGTCAGCCAACATATAAGCCGCTTAGAGGCTGCGCTTGGCCAGCAGCTTCTCATCCGTCATACCCGCGGCATGGCCCTGACGCCAAGCGGCACAAAACTACTCGCACGCAGTGAGCTATTGAAAGATCAATTGAACTTAGCGACTCAAGAACTACAAAGTGAAGAGGCCGAACCCTCTGGATTATTTACCGTAACGTTCCCGAACTTGCTCGAGAAAGCGGTTATGGCGCCTGCGCTTGCCCAGTTATGCAAAGAATTCCCGAAAATTCGATTAAAAATATTGATGACCGATGATGCGCTTGATTTGGTCGAACATAAAATAGATGTTTCAGTGTATGGCGGTGACTTACGCGACAGTAGTTATCGTGCCATGCCCATAGGGCACTCTATCGAGGCGTTCTACGCATCGCCAAGTTATATTCAGCAATCTGGTGAGGTGGAGTGTTTGCAGGGCTTAGTCGAGCGCCCATGGCTATGTGCGCCGTGGCAAAAACCGGCTATGCAGGTGGTGTCATCAGTAGATGGTCGTAAGCAGACAATAACGTTAAAGCCGTTCGCACTGTGCAGCAGCTTAAGTACGGCGATAGCGCTAGCCGATACATCGATGGGTTGTTTGTTGTTGCCGGACTTTGTGAGCAATGATTTATTAGCGCAAGGGCGCTTGCAGCGAGTGTTGCCGGAGTTCCACGGTCGTTCGTGGCCGTTTTATTTTGTTCATGCCTATCACCAAGACAAGCCGCTGCATATTCGAAGGTTTTATGAATTACTTAAACATTATTTTGCCCGCGCAAAAACGTTATAGCTTACGGCGATTATTTGGCCTGTGATGCGCGGATTAGAATAGCTTGGCTTGGCTTGGCTTGATTTGAATTTGACTGATCCGAATTAATTTTTTTGGAAATCTAATTAACGTTTCGCTTTGTTCGAAACGAATAAAATCACATTTGCCATTAACATTAATCCCGCACCTATGATCAGGCTAATGTTGAGACTTTCGTTGTATAGCGCTATACCGACTAGCGCTATGAGCGGTAATCGAAGAAAATCCATAATAACAACATGTCCTACTTCCGTATGACTCATCGCGCGGCTCATACAATAGTGCGCGGTGAGTGCCGTTAAGCCGACAACACTTAACCATAAGGTTTGTTCCAGGTTAGGCCAAATCCAATGTTGATACGCAAAACCAAACGCAATGGGCAACTGTATTAAGCACATATAAAAAACAATACTTAACGGGCTTTCGGTAGGCGTTAGGGCTTTAGTTGCTGTATGAGCACATGCGTAGGCAAATGCAGCGCCCAAGACAACCAGCGACATGGGTTTTATCAGCGTTAAACCGGGTTGAACAATAATTAGAACGGCCGCTATTCCCAATACGATGGCAAGCAACTTACGCGGTGTAATGCGCTCGCCTAATAACAGCGCGGCAATAATAATTGTCCATATAGGAACCGTAAATTCCAATGCAAATACTTCGGCTAACGGAAGCGCTGCTAACCCTAAAAACCAGGCATATTGCCCGATGAAGTGGAAAATATTTCGCAGGCCATGTAATTTTAATTTATGGGTCTTAAGTTGATGCTGTTTGTTTTTGGCAAAAATTATAATGCTTATAAGGCTCAGGCCAAATACGCTTCGAAACAGTAATACTTGAAACGTATTGAGCTCGCTACTGAGTTCGCGCGCAGCGACAGCCATTAAGCTAAAGGACGTTAATGCGCCAAGCATCCAGAGCATGGCGCGTAGTGGTGACGAATGCACGGCTAAAGCCGATACAGCGGCTGTATTCGACTCTGTATCGTGACCTGTATCGTGACCTGTATTAGATTCTGTTGAGGCTGCTATTTCTGCGCCCAGTTGGCCAGTTCTCGATGTGGATGAACTAGTGGCAGCCGTGCTCGATATCGTTGGGCTCGATATCAATGGGCTTGATATTAATGGACTGGATATCAATGGGTTTGGCATTGTGCGTTTGGGCATTACGCTATTTAATCCGGAATTTATCCGTTCTAAGCGGTTTTAATCCGTCTTGACTATAAAACTTAAAAGTTTCGTATTGTCGTCTGGCGCTTGCGCGACGCACGATAGAACTTTTAGGGTTGCACTTGACGACGTAGGGAAGTCGACGTTGGCCATACAGCTGGCTTTTGCACTGGGCGGGTTTGTTACTACATTATCGATAACAGTAAGGGTCGCGGTTAAAAAACCATCGCCGGGTTCGTCGATATCGTCTTCAGTAAAGCTCAATGTGTAGCGATCAGTAAGGGTGCTGGTATCTTCATGGTCGATAACTTCAGATAGTGTGCATTCACCAGCACTGCACGCGAGTTTTATTAGGAGGTTATCGTCGGGTTCTTTATCGCGCATAATACCGAAGTAATCGTCATCAAGGTTTGCTACCGCGTCGATATCATCGTGAGCAAAAGCAATGTGGCGGCGATAGTTCGTGCCAAGCTGCTCGACAATAGCCACGGCGGAACTTGATAAGTAGTGGTCACCGTCGTCGTGTTCTGCAACGCCGTCCGCACATTCAAGATCGCTCGTACTTGTTGCATTTAAGCTAATAGTTGCGTCATTTAACGGGTGTTGTGCACCTAAGCTAGCGGTCGTATTTCCCTGTGTGTAAGTGAAATTCCCATAAAAGCCTATTTCGTCGCTTTCAGTATCAGCCTCACTTTGTAACGTTTGCCAGCCTAAGCTTAAATCGCTACTAGGGCAGTCGGCATTCTCAATAAGTGCCAGCGTTTCGCCGTTTAGTGCTGAGTCAAAGCTACTAAGAACAATAATGTCATCGCTAATTTTAATGCCGGTAATCGTGGCACTGGTGACAGTAGATGGAAGGGCGCTGCTAATACTAAGAACGAAGAACTCATCGTCATCGCGAAAACTTCCCGTCATGCGCGCCGTGTTAGCCGTTGAGCTGGGCGTAACTTTTTTGGTCAGCACAAAACTGTTGCCATCGTCATCTAGACTTAGCGCCCAACTAAAGCCGTCACTTGGGCCTGCAAAAAGTTCATCACTTGTTGTGTCGTCGTCTGTATCGCTATCGGTGCCAGTAGTATCGTAACCCGCATCGCAAGAGGTTAGAAATGGTAAGCATAAAACGGTGCTAAGCAGTAATTTTTTCACGATAGGGCCTTAGGATCAAAACCACTATAGTAGGGCTTCGTTGTATTAATAAGCAAGTGTTGAACGCATAGAAATTGTGAAGATATTGTTAAGAAATTGTTAAGATTGGGGTAGTACGCGGAACTTAAGTCGGTATTGAAAACACATTAGGCTCAGACTCGTCCGCACCTAATGTGCAGGTTAGTAATTAACCGATATGAAAAATCGAATGACGTTGGCATTGAAAGCGTAAAGCGGTTCGTTACCGACACCAAATTCAACCTGATTTTCGTCAGTATTTTCACGAAAATTTGTGTAGTCGAACTGAATGCCATCCCAAAATAGATTGACTGTAGCCTTATCAAAAAATGGTACGGCTCGCTCGGGGATTTCATAGCTAATACCCAGTCCGAACGCGACATCAGAAAATTCACTGAGCTCTTTATCGCGGGCAAAGGTTGTTGGCATTAATCCGGTTTCATCAATGTTAATCAAATCGGAATAAAAATTCGCCTGAGTTTGCTCGTACGTTCGGTACTTGGCTTCAATAACAAGGTTATTTCCAATGGGGTGAATGTAGCGCAAGTCAACATTGCTTGCTTCTATGCCCCAGCTATCGGCAAAGGCCTTATATTCAAAGCGAACGGAAGAGCGCCATGGCAAGTAATACAATGAGCGAAATGCGACGGCATCACTATTGTGTGTTGTTGGATAGAGTTCACTTTGAAATCGCTCTGAACCATTTTCGAGAATACGCACACTTCGATAGGCGTTATTTAAAAAGCCGCCATCAATGACGCTTTCAACATTGAGCGCTACGATGAGCTTTTTTGTCAGAACCTGAGTTAAGCCGATACCAAAACGTTGGTGGGTAGCGTCGCCAACTTTTGTGGTTGAAACTATTTCGCCATCGCTGCGCAGGTTGCGGCCAACTTCATCTTCCCCTTTTGAGTAATTCATCGAAAGGGTGGTCATATCCCCAAAAAACTCTTGGCTTAGTCCGAATGATACTGTATTCGCGCTGTAGTCTTCTTCGCTGCTGTTTGTGTGAGCGAGACTTATGGTGGTGCGGTCATGCAAATAATCAAAACCAAAGCTTTGCTCAGTCCGTTCTTCAACATAAGAGCTGCCTTGTGTCATGACATCTATTGACGCACTTGAAATCATATCGATGTAATAATTACCCCACACCGATACTTTATTTTTAAACTGTTTGCGTACCAGCACAGAAGGACCGTCGATAACCATGCCACCACCTTCGTAGCTGTGGTAAAGAATATCGGTACGGTCTTCGGGTAAAACGGTTGCGTTAGCGGCGAGCGAAAAAGCCCCAAAACACAACACGAGGCAAATATTTCGGAACCTTAGGAAAGCGTTCAAAGAGGCTTTAGCCCCGAGTTTTGTTTTAGCGCTGACGCTCGCTTTAGCGTAAATGTTAGCTCTAAGGTAAAGATTAGTTACAACCACAACCGCCCCCCGCACTGCCTTCGGCACCCCGTGCCGATTCACGCGCTTCGTAAACGTGGTTTACGTAACGTGTAGACGCTGGGTTGGATTCGAATGCCATAATTGGGTCCGCCAAAATGCCACGTTCATGGGACTGAACCCATGGCTTAATGCCCGCGCACGAAGCCAGGCTAAGCAGCATTAGCACAACGGCTAGCGTTTTTAAGCGGAACATGAGCGAAGTAGCCCTTTAATGGTAGAGATGTATTTTTTCTCGTCGCCTTTTTCGTAGCTGCGATGTACCTTGGCGATATTGCCATTGCAGTCGATAAAAATAGACAGCGGAATACCTTCGTGTTTTCGGTACATGTTGCGCACTTTATTTTTAATATCGAACAGTATGGGGAAGTCTACCGGGTGTTCTTTTAAGTGCGCTAAAGCTTTTGCTTCGGTAACGTCGTTATTCACGCCCAGTAGTGTAAATCCAGCGGGAGAATAACGTTTTGCAATTCTATCGAGGATAGGCATTTCCTGGCGGCAAGGACCACACCACGAGGCCCAGAAGTTAAGCATAACCACTTGGCCACGTAAGTCGGATAGGCGAACGTTCTTGCCTTGATTCGATTTAAGCGTGAAATCCTTGGCTTTATCTGCCGCAAAGGACGGCGAAGATATCAGCAATAATGCAAAAATAAGTGATAGCTTTTTCATGGGTTAAACCTCATTAGAAATAGATAGATAGACCGGCGTGGGCCTCTAAGTTCTGTATTGACTTCTCTTCACCAAAAATACTGTGTGTGAGTAAGTGATTTCTAAAGCCTACTCGAAACGCAAACCAGTCAGATGCCATAGCGCGAAAGCCGGCGCCAAAGTTTAGGGTGAAAAATTCATCCCCTGCAAACTGAGTATTACCCGCACCAGTGATAAAGTAGTAGCTGGTATTGAATGCATATTTGTCAGCGATAAATACTTCGCCAGGCAAAACATTTAATCCTAGTGACAAGTTGTAATAGCTCAGCCTACGTTGATCATCTGTTAATAAATCGGCGGCTCCGCTGAGTGTCTCAAAACTTGTTTTACTGGTGTTGGTCGAGCCATAAGCACTTTCTAAAAAGAAGTCCTCACTTATATGATAGGCCATACGAAAACCATAAACGTTATTGGTGCCAAAATCTTCGACGCTCATCACGCCAGCATATAGGCCCGCTTCAAAGTTTTCGGAATCAATCTTTCGTTCATCTACCCGACGGCGTTCAATGTCAGGGTTAATAACAGAGTCTAATACGGTTCGTTCATCCTGAGCGTCGGTGTCTTGCGCTAGGGCCTCAGTCGCGGCAGCGAAGCTGAGAATCAGAAAGATACGCTGAATCCAGCTTTCCATTCTTCTACCTCTTCATTGTTGGCTCGGTTGGTTAAAACCGCGTGGTTGTTATATTCCAAGCGCAAGTTCATATTGCGAGATGAGAATACGATAAGTCCTGCACCGGCGGTAATGACGCTGTCTTGGCGATCTTCTGTTTGTACGAGTGCCGATGACGGAGAAATTTGTACAATACCTGCACCTAAGGTTACAAAGGGCGAAATTCGCCATTTGGGATAGGTTTGATGCACGATGTTAATACTGTAGAGCTTGGTATTTGAAAAGCTGCCAAAGGCCTCGGTAAACTTAAGTTCAGTGGCGATGTTGTGGGTTAGATGCCATGACGCATAAGCTGTTAAGCCGTTAGCGCCATCAAAGTCACCACCTAGAACACCAACACTAAAGCGTTTGTTGAGCAGTTCTTCACGATTCATTGGGCTAAAGTCGACGATAACACCGTCGTCAGCCAGGGTTTCTTTAAGCTCGCGCCGTTTTACCCAACCAGTCTTGCCGCTTTCAGTTTCGATCTTGTACCAGTCTGTTTTGCTTTTATAGATGCGAACGCGCTCGCCATTTTCAACAACATGAAGTACCGGGTACCCGCGACCAGGCCCACTGTGCATTTCTACAAAGGCTTCGGTGATTGTGACATGTACGCCTTCCTTTTTGGGAAGGATAGAGAATGCCTGTGCTTGTGTGGCACAGAAAGCAAAAACGCATACGGCTGTTAGCAGTCGCAGTCGCATGCGTATAGTTAGCAATTTATTCAAATTATTAGTGCCCTTTTGGCTACTCCGTGTGCGGCAACTTAGTTTGCTGGCGCGTCAAAGGGGTTATTGTAATACTGTGTGCCTATATCAAGCCATTCCGAAATGAGTTTAAGTTCAGCGGCATTCACGTAACTGTCATGTGTGGCGCCCGGAACGAAGAGGCTGTAAAACTGTGAGTTGTCGCGCGCTCCGGCAGCCGATAAATACGCTCCGCGTGCGGCAACCGTTTCCAATGTTGGTATTGGCTCTCCCTCGTCATCTAATATTAGCTCACCCTCGGCGTCGGTATCGAAGACTAAATTGCCCGCGTCATCTACCACTTGTTGAGTTTGGTCTACCAGCGCGCCTTCTACAAGCTCTTCTGGGATGTCGCCGAAAAATAATTCGGCATATGAGGTGAAATAGTCATCTTGAATATCATGTTGATCCGATGTTAGCTCAAGTTGGTCCGCAGGGACCTTTGCTTGCCCGTTTGCATCGCGCGGGGAGTGACAGCTGGTGCAGGTATGATCCTCAATAAGCTCACCATCATCATCCAGTATTCTACGATCTAAGCTCCATAGTGGCTGAATATGGTCAATGTAATTTATAACAGTGCGGCACAGTGAGTTCCAATTGGATTGGCAGCCGGCCGATACTGGCGCGGCCGCACTGGGCAGATCCGCATAAGACAGATCATAGCTTGCCGATTTGGCCATAACATTGGCGTCAGTCCATTCATCATCAAACACGATATCGACCGTTGGCGAGCGCGGGCTGTTCATACGTGAATAATAGGCCGCCATCGTTTCACCGGCTTCTGGCGGGCTGTTGGGCGTATCGAAGGCGTCCAGTAAAATGGTATTGGGAAAGTGTGTACTGCCAATCGCGCCTAGGTTGGCCGTTGGCGCTTCGGCATCGAAACGACCGTGCGGCTCTGTATTGCCAGCCTCGTGGCAGCCACTGCATTCGCGCGTTTCGCCTGGGCGAACACTTAACCAGTTCTGGTGTTTGTTGCCTAAATAGTCTGGTACACGTCGGCCGTTGGCATCGACGATAGAAAAGGTGAACGATACGTCCGCAGGAACTTTAAACATCACCGAGCCATCTGGCTCAACCGGTACATAGCCGAGAATATCTTTCATTTGGCCGCCGGAGCGGCCAAATGCGCTTGCGTCAAAATCATAAACATCTTCATCGGGCAGCGATACCGATTTTAGAACGCGAATAAAGCGGGCGGGGCGTTCAGACGCCGGTGTTTGCATGGGGTCGGCCATGGCATCAATGCCGTTTTCGGTATTATCTATGCCGTGAAAGTCGTAAACACTATGGATGTGAATTACACCAACGTTTTCATCAATCAAGGCCTGTGCTGCTTCGCTAGCCGCCGCCGGTTGTATGAATGCTGGGTTAGGTAGCTCATCCATTACTACGGCTTCGGTGTAAATAGTGTCTTCTTTGGCCAGTACGACCGGTGTTTGTGTCTCTAGTGCGGGGTCGTAAGTCCATAAGCCAAACATGGGTTGGGCTTCGGCCACTTCAGCTAATGCTAGCGCTTTATCAGTACATGGGTACGAACCGATGTCTTCAGCGGCGGGGATGACAGGGCTTGCATCATCGGCCAATAGGCCGCCTCCAGGTCCGACAAACTCACCATTGTCGTTAATCAGTTCACCATTTAAATTGATAAAAATATTTAAACTGATGCCCTGTACGAAGCATGCACTCCAGCTCACCAGTAGGCGATTTGTACCATCGTGCATCGGAAAGGCCGAGTTAAAGTAGCCGCGCGGTGAAACAGAGCCGTCTGTTTTAACAACGCCCGAGGTTGCCGATTTTTGTGCGGTTTCCCCACTAGCGGTCTCGTCAATAGCGCGTGAATATTCGATAAAATTCTCGGCGTCTAGTGTGATTAGATCACCGCCAAAACGATTGGATTCTCGTGACCGCAAGCCTGTGAGTAACAAGCCGTTTGGCATTTGAATGGGGTCGATCCATGCCGCTTGGCTGTCATTCGTTCCGGTATTTTGGCTGTGGTAACCATAGTAGCGATTGATGTTGCTGCCATCAGGGTTGGCCTTATAAAGGCTCAAGCGATTAGGGTTTGCACTTGCATAGTTATCCCAACGCATAAAGATCAACTCACCACTGGTGAGCAGCATGGGTGCTAGGTCGTGGCTCTGGTTGAATGAGATTTGTTTGATGGTATTACCGTCTATGTCCATCGTGTGTAATACGAAATTTTCTTGCTCGTCACCACCTTCAGTGAGAGCCGCGAACTGGGGTTTATTCTCATCGAGTAAAATGGCGCGTGAACGGCGTTGACGGGTCGATGAAAATACAATGCTGCCATCGGCTAGATAATGTGGGTCAATGTCTTCGCCGGCTTCGGCGGCCACATCAGAAATAATGACACGACGTAAATTGTTGTCCTCTAAATCGTATTCCCAAATATTCCAGGTGGGCTGTTCATCTTCGTCGGCATCTTCATCTTCTGGCGCGCGCATAGCAAAGAGCAGTTTTAAACCATCGCTCGATACGGTTAAGTCTTTTACATCGTAGAGCGGCTCGCCTGCGATGATGCCTTCGGCGAGTTCTTCAACGCTGGGTACGGTTGGGGGGAATACCCCTTCGGTAAGCACCAACTCAACGGCACTAACGGCGGCGCGCGCTTTGAATAATATGCGGGCACCGGGATTGAACGCGGCTGGGTCGAGTACATCGTCAGGAACTATCTCGCCGTCTTCGTCGCGCGGGATAGGACGTTCTATATACGCGATTGGAAAATCGACCACCACGGGATCTGGGTCTTGCGCCTCAGACTGCGTGCCACCAGAATTATCGCTACTGACGTCACAGCCTTGAATGACGGCAAGGCCGCACAGGCATAAGCACAAGCTAAGGGCTCTTGTCCACGTCGCGGGATTTGCTTTTCTATGCGTATAGAGTGTTTGAAGGTTCATTTCACAATCGCTACAAAAAGTGGTTTTAGAATTAAGAGTATGCTCTTTATTATCTAGAAGAGCGGTGTAGGTTTCCGTCGATCCAGTCACGTAGTCGGAACTATTCATATAAGCCGGAGCTATTCATCTAAGCTGGAGCTATTCGTGAAGTCAAAACCAACTATTCGTGAAGTCGGAGCTAGTTATAGTAAGTCAGGGCTAGCTGCGCGTGAAACCGGAGTTGCTCATAATAAGCCGGAACTCTCTATATAAGTCAAAGCTAGCTAACAGTGAAGCCTGAGCTATTCATTAAGTTAGCGCTCGCAAACCTCAAATATGAAGCTTGCTAGCTTACCGCGAAAACATAGAGCTAAACATTTAACCTGCAATTTGGTGGCCGATTAATTATTTAAGCGCTAGGAGTGTTAAGCACGTCACTTAATTTAAGGTGCAAGCATAACACCCACGACACTTCGTCGGAAAAACGGAGTGAGTTTTAATTTCGGTGCAGTAGGTCTCATTGAGTCGAAGCGTTTTTCTTCATACTTTTGACCTAGGTCAGTGAACAGCTTTGGAACTGTGTCGCATATTTTGATCAAACCACTCCCTAAACCGCGTTCTAGGAATAGCTTGTGCACTAACTAAGTTTGATATTTTGTAGGTTTTTTGAAAACTAGCGCTACGTCATAGGCCTGATGAGAACGGGTCGGCAGAAATTTAAAACACTTAAGTTTTTATTGGCGCTAGAAGAATTTCTCTTTACGTTTATGTGACAAATTTGGGCGACTGTTAACAATATTTATCAGTTTGCCACTGTATTAATTAAGTTATCGATATGAATAAAGGCTATCCGATGAAAAAACAGAATAAGCCGTTGGTGAAGTTTGTGAAAAAATATAGCGTCAAGCAACAGCTCATTACCGCCAGTATGGGTGTGATCTGTAGTCTGGCTTTTAGTGCGTCTGCAATTGCGGGCTCACTTGATCAGGCTAAGCGTATACATGATCGTTTGGCGGGTGTGCCGCCAACGGCCGAGACGCTGTTATTAATGCAAGCGGATATTGATGGGGCTGGTGGCCCGATGGCCGCTGCCGCTCGGGCGATGGAGCATGACGCTTTTTATAACGTCACCATAAAAAATTGGGCGGCGCCATGGACCAACGAAGAATTCGATGTCTTTGTTCCGTTGAATGACTACACCGCAACGGTTGTCGGTTTGGTGCGCGATAGTGCCGAAATCGACTTTCGTGAAGTCTTATACGGCGACCATATTTATACCGCTTCCGGCTTGATGAGTGCCCCCGAAAGCTTGCCGGCTTATTCGAGTAGTGACAATGCGCATTACGAAGCGCTCGAAGCCGGCAACTACAGCTTAAAAGATAACTTGGTTCATCAATCGCAGGCGGCGGTTACCGAATTACCCGCCGAAGCAACAGCCGGTGTTGTCACAACACGGGCCGCGGGTAAGTCCTTCTTTATAGATGGAACTAACAGAGCGAACTTTCGTTTTACCTTGGTTAACCATCTTTGTTTAGATCTAGAGCAGGTCCATGACGTAACACGCGTTCCTGATCGTATTCGCCAAGATGTATCGCGCAGCCCCGGTGGTGATTCACGCGTATTCTCGAATACCTGTTTGGGTTGTCACTCGGGTATGGACCCATTGGCCCAGGCATTTGCCTATTACGATTACGAGTACGATACCGAAAACGACCTTACCGGTGAAAACGGTCGCATCGTCTATAACACCGAAGGTATGACCGATCTCGATACCGGCACGCGGGTAACGGCTAAGCATCATTTTAATGGCGCTACTTTTCCTTTTGGTTACATCATTCCGGATGACAAATGGGATAACTATTGGCGCGAAGGGCAAAACTCTAACTTAGGTTGGGATGAATCGTTGGACGGTACCGGTAATGGTGCATCTTCTATGTTGCAGGAATTGGCACACAGCGAAGCGTTTGCATCATGCCAAGTTAAGAAAGTTTTCGAAGCTGTTTGTTTACGTAAAGCACAAGACTCGGACGATCGTGAACAGCTAAATACTATGTTGGGTAATTTCACCGGAGACGGCTTTAACATTAAAAATGTTTTTGCTGAGTCTGCCGTTTATTGTGCGGGGAGCTAAATATGAAACGACTAAATTCTTTGCATAAAATTGCGGTACTTTTGATTGCCAGTATGATAATTGCGGCCTGTAGTGGTGGTAGTGGCGAAGCCGTTGACACCGTCGTTGTTGTTCAAGAAGAGGGCGAAGAAGGCGGCATCGTTTATAACGGCCCAACAGCGGGTACCGACGATGTTCAAAACTTCAAAATAAATATTTGGGATAACCTGGCCGATGTTGATCGCTGTGGTTCGTGTCACGTAGAAGGGGATCAAGAACCTTACTTCGTGCGTACCGACGATATTAACTTAGCCTATTCCGAAGCCAATACAGTTATCGATTTGTCGGCACCGGCATTATCGCGCATGGTCACCAAGGTTGCAGAAGGTCATAACTGCTGGCGGCCGCAGTCGAGCGTATGTGCGGATATTATTACCAACTTTATCGAAGCGTGGGCAACCGATTCCGGCGCCGATGCCAACGTTATTGTCTTAACCCCGCCACCCGAGCGCGAAGTGGGTTCAAGTAAAAGCTTCCCCGTTGAGAGTGGAGGGTTTGAGGTAACAGTCTACCCCGTTGTTCGTGAGTACTGCGTTAACTGTCACTCTGAAGACGCCGCGCAGCAACAGCAACCCTTTATTGCTAGCGAAGATGTTGAAGTAGCGTATCAGGCGGCTCGTTCAAAAATAAACTTAGACGATGCTGACGCGTCACGATTGGTCTTGCGTCTTCGTAACGAGTTCCACAATTGCTGGAGCAACTGTACAACCAACGCGAATGAAATGCGCGATGCCATTGCCGCTTTTTCAGCAGGTATTGACGTCGCCCCAGTGAATGAAGACCTTATTGTTAGCCGCTCGTTAGGCTTACCTGATGGTATTGTCGCCAGTAGTGGTGGCCGTGTTGAATCGAATGTTGTTGCACTATATGAATTTAAAACCGGTGAGGGCTTAACCGCTTTTGATACCAGTGGTGTTGATCCTGCGCTTGATCTAAATATGACCGGCAACGTTGAGTGGATCGGTTCTTGGGGAATTCGTATTAACGATGGTAAGGCGCAAGGTAGCACCAGCTCTAGTCGCAAAATTCGCCAGCAAATAGGCAATACCGGTGAATACTCGATCGAAGCGTGGGTTGTGCCTGATAACGTCGCACAAGACGGTCCGGCCCGTATCGTGACCTATTCAGGTAGTTCCGATACTCGAAACTTTACCCTTGGCCAAACACTGTATAACTACAACTTTATGTCGCGCAGTTCTAATTCAGATGTAAACGGCATGCCAATGTTGTCGACACCCGATGCCGACGAAGTTTTACAAGCCACATTGCAACACGTTGTTGTTAACTTCGATCCTATTCAAGGTCGTAGCATTTATGTGAATGGTGAAATGGTAGCCGAAGATATTAACCGCCCAGGTAATCTTAATGACTGGGACGATACCTTCGCATTAGCCGTTGGTAACGAAGTTGATAACCAAGAGCTTTGGCAGGGCACACTGCGTTTGCTCGCTATTCACAATCGCGTGTTAGAGCCTGAAGAGATTTTGCAAAACTTCGACGCAGGCGTGGGTGAGAAGTTCTTCTTATTGTTTGGTGTATCGCACCTTATTGATATGCCACAAGCCTATGTCGTGTTTCAAGTGCAGCAGTTCGATAACTTTGGTTACTTATTCGATTCGCCATTTTTCATTAGCTTAGAGGATGGTGCCACACCGAATGCGGATATACGCATTGAAGGTATTCGCATAGGTGTTAATGGCCAAGAAGCGGTAATAGGGCAGTCGTATGCCAATCTCGATAGCACTATAAACGCAGGCAACTACAACAGTGTTGAAGGTGTACCGCTATCGCGTTTAGGCGCCATTATTCAGCTCGATAAAGGCTCCGAAGCCGATGAGTTCTTCTTAACATTCGATAGTATTAGTGACGGCACAACCACGAGTAGTTTTGAGCGTCCTTTAGATATCATCCCACCGATAGCGGCAGGGGGGGATCTAGAAGAGCAAAGTGATGTTGCGCTGCGAAACTTCGCAGAAATTAACGCAACGATGTCGGCGGTTACCGGTATAGAGGAAACTCGCGTAGCGACGATCTATAACACCGTGCGGCAACAACTGCCAACGGTTGAATCGCTCGATACTTTTTTAGCGGCGCATCAATCCGGCATCATGCAATTGTCCGTGGCCTACTGTACGACCTTAATGAATGACGGTGATCGTGTTTTGGAAATGTTCCCCGGCGTCATTTTGGATAATGCCACAGCGTTTGATTCTGAGGCGGGTAGAAACCTACTCATCAATCCATTGCTCAGTGCCTTGTTGGTCGATGTTGGTCTTACGACTCAGCCAGATCAAGAAGAGATCCGAGTTGAGCTGATGAACCTGATGGATAACATGTCGGCAGCAAATACTCGAACAACAGCAATAGCAACCTGTGCGAGTGCCACTGGCAGCGCAGTAATGCTTTTACAGTAAAGAATTGGATTAGGCGGATAGTCTTATGGCAAAGCGAAATAATTTTTATAACTTAGATGAGCCTTTAACTCTTAATTGTCACGCGCGCCCTAAAACGCGCCGTGACATGCTGGCGCAAGGCTTTAAAGCGGGCATGGGCACTGTTGCTGGCTTGTCGGCGTTTAGTATGTTTGCAAACCCCCGAGAAGCTCATGCACTTTCGGCGGATATTGATGCCATGCGCGAAGCCTGCGAGATTACAGGCGGCGCTGGTAAAATTCCTTTTATCGCCTTCGACCTTGCTGGGGGTGCAAACTTTGCCGGTTCCAACGTGCTGGTTGGCGGCCAGGGCGGGCAAATGGATTTCCTCAGTACGGCCGGTTATAGCAAGCAAGGTTTGCCGGGCGATATGGTGCCGGGCTTAACCGAAGACACCGTTACCGAAACCAGCAATGGTGATTTCACGGACACGTCATTCGGCTTGGCATTCCATTCCGATAGCGCCTTATTGCGCGGCATGCTTGAAAAGACCAATATCGCTACACGTACAGGTGTGAACGGTAGCATTATTGCCGCGCGCTCCGAAAACGATACCGGTAATAACCCGCATAACCCCATGTACGGCATCAATATGGCCGGTGCTGAAGGTGAGTTACTGGCTTTAGTGGGGTCGCAAAGTTCAGATTCTGGCGGGCGTTCAATGGCGCCCGCGATGTTGATTGATAACGAGGTACGACCGACGAAAATTGATCGTCCTTCCGATGTAACGGGCTTAGTGGATGTTGGCGACTTTGGTGATTTATCACCAAGTGAAGTTGTATCGGTTCTTGAATCGGTAACGCGGATGTCGAATTCGAAACTGGGAACGATTCAGGCGCTTAACGATGCCGATAAAAACGCCAAGCTAGAAAAATTGGTACGGTGTGGCTACGTTAAAAGTGCCTTCCTCTCAGAAACCTTTCCCAATCCATCGGCATTAGACCCTGCCGCCGATCTCGACATTGTTGGCCCAGACGGCATCTTTAGCCTTGAAGAATTTGAGGATCGTGAATTCCAAAAAACAGCCTCTGTTATGAAGTTGGTTGTAAATGGTTTTGCCGGCGCGGGCACTATTGCCATGGGCGGCTACGATTACCACACGGGTGATCGTGCAACGGGTGAAATGCGCGATTTACGTGCAGGCCGCTGTATGGGCGCGTGTTTAGAATATGCCGCCCGTAAAGGCGTGCCGTTAATGATGTACGTATTTTCAGACGGTTCTGTATTCAGTAACGGTATGACCGACGATTCGATTAATGGGCGGGGTAAAGGTGTTTGGACGGGCGATAACCAAGGAACGGCTTCGGCTTTCTTTATGGTGTATAACCCAACCGGTCGTCCAATTATGACGAGCGCTACGTCGAATCAAATAGGCTATATGAAAGCCAGCGGTGACGTTGAGACATCTTCTAGTCCGGCCGGTAATAACGTTAACTTACTGGTGCAAACAGTCATGCTTAACTACATGGCGCTTCATGGTGAAACAGCGGGGTTTGAAACAGCCTTTACGGATCGTGGTTTATTTCATGGTTTGGGTAACGCCACCATGATGGATAGCCTTACCGCCTTCGAGCCGATTGTTACCGGTGAAATTACAGCACCCGTGACGCCGCCGGTAGTAGATCCGCCGGTATAGCTTTTTAGTTACGCTGTAGTTTACGTTTGGGTTTAAGTCGTGACTAATATCGTAATTAATACTGTAGCTAATACTGTAGTTAAAGTTATGGCTTGATCTTACGACTTAAAAGCCGCGACGTAACGCTTCAAATTCAAAGGCCTCTATTTAGAGGCCTTTTTTGTTTCTCTACAGCGCTAAACCTATTTGCTTCAAATTTCGTTATAGTGCGAAGCTGAGAAAACCGGCGTGGCTCTGCCAAATCTTTCAACCGGTAACCAAGCTATTCTTAAGGCTTCAGCTGTGCTTTTTTGTTTAAGTTTTGTGTTTACGTTTAGTGTTTTAATTAAGCGCTTTAATTTTTCATATAGGCTTTTAGATTGGTCTTGGTTTTAGTTTTAGTTTCAGTTTCAGTATTAGGTTTACATAAAATATGTTACGACGAGCGTCAGAACAACTGCGGTACTTTTTAAGTGCGGTAATGTTTTTAACCCGAATACCGTGCCCTGCGTGGCTTGGCTATGAGCCCCATTACTTGAGCATGGCACGGTGGTATTTTCCCGTAGTCGGCTCTCTGCTAGGGCTTTTAGCGGGGCTAGTATTTTACGTGTGTAGCTTGATACTACCTGTGTCCGTAGCCTTGTTACTATCCATCATCACCTTGATAAACATTACCGGAGCCTTCCATGAAGATGGCCTAGCTGACAGTGCCGACGGCTTTGGTGGCGCCTACGAAAAAGCTGGCGTGTTGCGCATTATGAAAGACAGTCGTATTGGAACATACGGCACCGTCGCGCTGATTAGCGCACTCAGTTTAAAGTTTTTTATTCTGCTCGAATTGGCAAATATCGAGCCCTGGTATGTGCTTATCATATTACCGATAGCCCATAGCTACAGTCGTGTTTTTTGCGGGCTCTTTAGTCGATTCTTTAGCCTATGTTCAAGACGAAGACGGCAGCAAAAGCAAGCCAATAGCCGAAGGCAAGTATTCAAGGCTTAAACAGATCTTATGCTTTCTAGTGGCGAGCTTACCCATGCTGGCCATACCACGACTCGAACTTCTTTGTGTTATACCAGCATGTTTTGCACTTAGGTGGTATTGCGCCGCGTGGTTTACTCGGCGCATTGGTGGCTATACCGGGGATGCTTTAGGCTTAGTGCAGCAATTATCAGAGTTGACGATATATATCCTAGCTCTGGCAGTTTTTACTTCGTTGGGATAATGACCCGAGCTTATGTTTTAATTCTAGTTCTAGTTCTAGTTCTAGTTCTAGTTCTAGTTCTAGTTCTAGCTCTAGGTTCGGGCTATACACTCCTTGTCTACACGCTCAGTTTTATACTTATTGTTCTAGATTCCCAGCGCTATATTTTCGGGATAACGGTCTCTTTGCCGGCTTGGCTGTCTGATACGGCAACAGGTTCGGAAGATGAACTGGAATCCGCTTTGGCGGGCGGTCGAGAAACAGATACGACAAAGAAATCAATAATGTTTTTGGCCGTACTAATGCCGCTTAAGTCTGTATCGATCGCGCCGTTAGCGCCGGAGTGATGGCCGTGACCGACAAGCGTTAACAATTGTTTAGAACTATTACCTGAGCTATCTTCCGAGCTATCCCCTGAGCTATCCCCTGAGCTATCCCCTGAGCTATCCCCCAAATCAATAATGGCTTCATATACCAGTGATGGTTGCCCAGAAGAGCCGTCACCACTATAGATGGCATCATCCGCAAAGGCTTCTTTTGAGT
>JBLIMQ010000061.1:0-25532 GCA_047638775.1 Flavobacteriales bacterium | reverse complement strand
TGGGTGTTTGATTAAATCAAACATGTGATAGCACGGGCTGCCAGTTAACTGCTCTAGAGCAAGTTTTAGTGAATATGTGCCGGGGCGACCAAAGCCGGCGCCAATAATTTTGGTCATATATCATCCATAATACAAGCAGAAGCTTTGAGGCAAATCTTCGTAGTGTCGAATAATAGTGATTTTAGCGTCAACGACCCTCGATGCATGCAGAAATATTCTTTTACATATTCATTATCTATGAGCATGCTTCACGCAGACCGGCTACGAAAAAAACGATATACTTCAAGAAAAGTTCCGTACATAACCTGTATTTTGTCTTTGCGCTCAGGTATACAATAATTCAATCGTTAAACTTTTAAAGGGATTCCCATGCGAGTAAGACATACTGTCGTCATTTTAGCCTGCGTACTACTAGCCAATTGCGGCTCGACGCCTGTTAAGCCTCAGTCAGTGATCAATTTGAGTGCTTCGCAAATACAGCTAATTAATAATTACGACGAGCTTGTTAATTTACGTAAGACGTTGACCGCCGGTTTAGTGGGTAAGTTACACGCAGATTATGCGGATGATTACGCCGCTTTAGCTCAAATCGATTCGCAGCTAGTTGAACTTAAAAAAGCCCAATTAAGTACGCATATTGCTTCGGCAAGATTACCTTCTGGTGTTGTGTCGCTATCCGTTCTTGATAATTTGGATAGCGTGAATACGGCTACGGTTGACGCTACGAAATGGGCTGAAGTATATGCCCTGATTGATGTTGAAAAAGTTAAAACTCGCAAAAGAATAGAAACTATTGAAGAGGGGCTAAGTGCAGAAAATTTGGATACGGCTGGTCGGATAGATATACTCGGAATTCTGCATGAATTAACAGGAAGTGATCAATGGTTGAATAAGCAGGATGCTGAAATCGAAAGTATCATCAGTGATATTCGTGCAGCTACTGCTGCTGAAGAGTTTGATGCAGATATTCGAGCCAAAATTGCGCTTGTTAGGCAAGTTCGTGGAAACGACGCGGCGTTGGTAGATGAATTAATAAGTGTCGATGCAAAAATATATGCCAAATCATATTTCGACGCATTAGCTTCAGGTTCGGCGGATTCGGCATACGATATTCTTGTGACTATGTCGCAAGCCAAAGACTTTTTAGCTATTAAAGAAAAATTAACACCTAGTAGTGAAAAAATGGCCGATTATTTTACCGCCTTAGCGGTACAGTCTGTCGAGAAGATTGAAAACCTTCCCCAATCTTACCGTTGGTATATTCAAGCTCGAGAAGTGAGAAAGATATTAGGCTTGGATGAGGTTAGTGCAGAGTCAGTTTCAGAACTTGTTAATCAGCTATATCTCAAATATGAAGAAACAAAGAAGGCGGGTGATGAAGCCGCTGCGTTATCCTATTTGTATTCAGTACAAAAATTTAACTCAAGGCGTCTAGGTCTACGAAAAACATTAAATGAGCAAGAGCTTATTGTACGTGAGAGTGCTGTTAAGCGTTTAAGTACAACGGATTTTCAGTCGTCTTACAAAGATCAAGATTATGGTGATGTTATAAGCTCTTTTGTTACTCAGTATTTATTTGAACACGTTCCTCACGATGTTCGAATTGTTGAACGTGAACAATACGAAGCGATATTGCGAGAGCGTGAATTAAGCGGTAATAAACAGGCGCTTTCGTCGGTAAACCTTTTGGTGAGCGGAAGCGTACTGGAGTCAAAAGTTGATAGCGCTGAAGCTAAAAATAAGAAGAACTATCGCGTCACAGTGGGTAAAGACAGTATTTCAAATCCCGCGTATATTTCTTGGCTGAAAATGCCATCTAAAGAACGTGATAAGATCCCGTCGCCGAGTGAGACGATTGATGTGGATAGACAGGAAAACGTATCGGTTGGCGTGACGCGTCATCGTAAAGTCGGAATTTTTTCGGTCAGTTATCGCTTGGTTGAAGCCTCGACTGGACGCGTACTCTTTCCGGACTCTATTACATTAAGTGATCAGTTTGAAGATGAGAGTAGCGAAGGAGTTGAAATGGGAGACTTTATCGTTCCGTTTAAGTTAGCTGACTTACCCTCAGATGTGCAAATACTTGATAAGCTAGCACGTAGGGTAGCAACCAAGATAGGTGAAAAGCTTGTGTTAGAGCTTAAGGACCAAGAGAAAAAGTATTTGTCTCAGGCAGACGCGTTTGTAGAGCAGAATGATTGTGTCGCAGAGGTAGAAAGCCTTGCGAATGCACTTATGATTATGAAGTTAAAGTCTCAGGATGAGGAGGTGGTGAAAACTCGACTGCGTAATCAAACAGTCGCCTGTTATTAATTCGTAAATACAGGCCAATAAAAAACCCGCTATTGCGGGCTTTTTATTGGCTGTAATTTAAGGCTAAATTTTCTGCAAACCTTGCAATTTAATTTTTTCGATGAGGTCGCGGTTGTTCGAAAGGTTTTGTACGTAGCTTTTTGTGAGCTCTTGCACTCTATGCATTTTCTCCACCATTAGCTGTTGTTTCTGCGTAGGCATTGGAAAAGGTGACCGAGTCCGGAAGCCCATGCCCGATAGAATGTATTGGTAACTTTCAGTTGGGAATAACTCTCCTATACGATCAAAATCTAAGACAGAAGGGTAGTTAAACTTCCATAATTCTAACACTTCAGCTAAGGAATCAGGGATGGAGTCTGCATGACGATTGTCTACCCAGAAGTTTTCTGTCCTTTGACTTAATACATAGTGTAATTTCAAAAAGTCGATAATACGTTCCCAGCGATATTTGAATGCGGTATTAAATCGTTTAGCTACTATATCCATGCTTTCACGGTTGGCCGGTAACTGATCTGCGAGCCAGCTAGCCGACAGTTCTACTTGTACCAATGCGGAAGCTTCTAAAGGCTCCAAAAACCCTGCCGACAAACCAATGGCGACGCAGTTGTTTTGCCAAGGGTGTTTTCTGTGTCCGGCCTTAATTGGAATTTTTCGTATTTCAACGTGTTTTTGCGCTTCACCCAAATAAGTCAGTAATTCCTGCTCAGCCTTGCTTTCACTGTTGTGCCGACTGGAATATACGTGGCCGATGCCCTTTCGATTTTGCAACCCTATATCCCAAATCCAGCCAGCACTTGTCGCAGTAGAGTTGGTAACACTGCTTATTGGTGCATTATCGGTATCGTAAGGAATTTGTACCGCAAGTGCCGTATCTACAAATAAGGTATCGTGTTTATCAATAAATGGGACGCCATAATGCTTCCCGAGTAGTAAACAGGCGAAGCCGCTGCAATCAACAAAGAGATCACCTTCGATATTGCCATTTTCTTTTGTATTGACCGATGCAATATCGCCATTATCAGCACTATTTACGGCTATGACATTGTCGACTACGTGACGGACAGCATGATTTTTCATGCAATGTGATTTAAGTAAAGAGGAGAATTTGGCGGCATTTAGATGATAGCCGTAATTTGCAACGCTCGCATATTCGGGTGTGGTAATTTGCTTAGGAGCAAGTCCCGCTTCACAGACGCTTTCTTGAGGGCTCACAGCTAAAGAAAAAGATTTTTTTATGTCGCTATCTTGCCAATAACCAGCAGGGTTTTGTGTTTCAAAGTCAATAGGGGGGGTGAATGGGTGATAATAGTGATCTCCGGCTTCACCCGTAAGCCAGCCGTTAAATTTCGAGCCCTGCTTAAACGTGACATCACATTCCCGGATGAATTCGGTTTCAGATATCCCCATATCTTGGAGAGTTTTTCGCATTGATGGCCATGTACCTTCACCAACACCAATGGGTTTAACGTCGGCTGATTCGACTAAGGTAATTGAGACGTCTGATTTGTCACTCGCTTGATATTTTGCACTCAGGCGCGCTGCAACCATCCATCCTGCTGTCCCACCGCCGACGATGACAATTTTTTTTATTGTATTAGACATAAGCATTTGTACCCATTAAATAATGTGAGGTGGTTTATCGCACTGGCAAGGCATTGAGGCATTGATTTAGCTCAAGCTTTACGACAAGGCTCAAAAGCTTTGTCGTAAAATAAAGAGGAAGGTCAGTTGCCTCTCTTTTTGCCATTATTAGTTGCCTTTTTAGCGTATGCAGCGTTTCTGTGTGCTGAACGGTAATGCGTAGCATGGAGTGAAACCGCCGTAAGTATTGGGCCACCAAAAAGTTTCCGATAGATGCTGAGGTTTGATTACATATTAGCCAATCTGTAATGGTGATTTTTCGTCATGTATCATTGTAAGGGGGGAAAAGATACATATTTACAACCGCGTGTTCAAATCCCAAGCAAAAATCACGATGAGTGTCCGCATAGTAATTACTTTTCCGCTAAAAGTACTTTATACCTTACTTTATAATGTGGCACCAACACCATTCAATTACACTAAATAGCCTTAGTTAATGCTGCAGCTATGTATTCTAAAGCCTAGGGTGTGTGCTTCCATAGCTTTAATTATATTTTTTCTACTCAATTGGCTCTGCCTGGCAGAATATTGTTCAAGTAATTGTGACCTCTGATAGTTATTACTTTTTATTCGATACTTAGGGCATAGGTGAGGTTTCCAAAAAAATACGAGTGGTCAATTGGCTGGTGGTGCGCTTTTGCGTTTATTGAACAATGTGTTTATTGAACAATGTGTTTATTGAGCAATGCGCTTGGTATCAATGCAAATACATGGTCAATAACTCGGAGCCCTTCAAGTTCAAAATACAAAACTCAACTGAAAATCATGAGGCGCCAGCAATTAAGAGTCATAGGGCCGGCAATAGCAAAAGTAATGGGGTCATAGTAAGGCTTTACGCGGCCCCTAGTGGTTCACTCAAGTACATAACTGTTGTCCACATATTTTTTAATTCTTCTGTTTTGATTATAAAACGACCATAACTTGAATGGTCCAGTTGGGTTACGATACGACGAGCAGATATTTTCGCGTAAAGAATAAAGATAGGCCGTCGAAGGTGGTCATTTAAAATGAAAGCGGTCTATATCGCTGTCGATTCGATTGATATTGGCGTGGGTCAAATAGAGCTATGGATTTATTATTGTTTCAGTATCTAAATTGTTCCTTGTGTGCTGTCGTCGATTTTCGGATATACAACGACAAGGAATGTGGTGTCTATGCGCTACATTCGAGTGGAATGTAGATAACAGGATTTCTGAATATATTTCGACTCGGAAATCCCAATTGTCTTATTGAGAAGATTGTATTTTTTTTATCGCTTCGGCGGCTTTTTTGTTGTTTGGATCTATATCGAGGACTTTTTGAAATTTTTCTAAGGCGTTATCACCTACAGGTGTTTTATGTCGCCCCTCGTTTAGATCTATTTTGGCGCCTTCGAGTAAACCCTGTATGACTAAACTTCTTTCTAAAAAGTTTATGGATGCTTTTTGATTACTTTTTTGCAATTTTGCCGCTTCAATTTTGGTGGACATAGTTGCAATGAGTGACAGTTCTGGGGCCGCTGAGCGTGCGTGCTCTAAATAGAATGCCGCGTTATCTAAATCTCGTGAGATTACCGCGTGATCGGCCAGCTTTATGTATTCTTCAGCAATCTGTTCGAGTGCGGCTAGTGCTTTATGGTTGTTAGGTTCTAGCGTTAATACTCGGTGCAACTTGTTAAAGGCATTATTTGAATCAGGTTTTTTGAGACGTTTATCGAGTATATCTAATTGGGCCTCCCGTAATAATCGTTCAATTGTTAGGTTCTCAGGCCCTGATATTAGCGTTTCATTAATATTCTCTTGTGTGGGTTGAGCTTTTTGGAGTGAGATTTGAAACCCTACGGTAATCAGAACGATGGCACAGGCGATAGCAACACTAATTAGAGTCTTATTCTGTAAGTTATTTTTTTTGTTGGTCTTTGCGCTTTCCGGTGAGTTATGACTGAGGTCATGGTTTTCGGTATTAAGTTGAATAGATTTTTCGTTGTTAAGCACTTCTGTTTGGTCGGTATCTTTGCCATGAACTAAGGTCGGTGCAAGAGTTGATGGGGGTGGGATAAATTCACTGGTAAGTTCTAAATTTGTAAGTTTAGTTTCAATACGTGTTTGTTCTATGACTTCGAGTGCCTCAACAATGAGTTGGCCACGCTGATAGCGGTTCCCAGCATGTTTTTCGAGCATCTTATCTATAATTACTTGAAAATTGGCTACAGATCTAGGTAACTGAGGGACGGGTTCATTAAAGTGCTTGTAAGCGGTAGCGACCATATCCTTGCCATCAAAGGGCACATGATTCGTAAGACATTGAAAAAACAAAATACCTAAACTGTATATATCGGCTAGGTGGGTAATCTCATCGCCACGTATTTGTTCTGGGCTCATGTATTTGGGGGTGCCAACAATCAACCCAGTTTGGGTTAAATTTAAATCGGCGCTTATTTCTTTGGCAATACCAAAATCGGTTAATACGGCTGCTCCATCTTCCCTGAACATTATGTTATCGGGTTTAATATCGCGATGAATTATGCCTCTGTGATGCGCAAAATCTAACGCTGATGCTATTTGCTTCATTACCGTTATCGTATCTTTGATAGACAGCCCTACAGCAAGTTTTGAGCTTAAATCATCTCCGTTTAGATATTCCATAGCGATGTAGAAATTATTTTTAAACTCGCCAACATCATAAACTTGAACAATGTTGCTGTGGTGTAGCTTGGCTACGATGAGTGACTCTTGCACAAAGCGTTGGCAGAATGATTCGTCTTCACTTAGATCTGGCCTTAAAATCTTTAACGCTACGTCACGGTCAAAGGTATGTTGACGAGCACGATATACGGAGGCCATGCCGCCACGGCCAATGCGTTCTTCAATGTCGTAACCTGGCACTTCTAAGTCTTCAGGTATCACAGGAGCCCCTTATTTATATCTTTATAGCGTTTGATAGACGTTTTTTCTTAGTCTAGTTTATAGTATACGATAAGCTGATCATGGGATCATAAGTGCTTGCGTCTAAATTGTGTTCCTTGCGCTGTTCAGACTGTATACAGCTGTATCGGCTTAAGTTAAGGTTTAGGTTGTTGAATTAGGTTGTTGAATTAGGTTATTGAATTAGGTTGTTGAATTAGATTGTTGAATTAGATTGTTGAATTAGGCTTGAGAGCTAGCTTAAAGGGTTAGACTGCTTATTGGCTGCAGAGCGTCATAAATGATATATCACTACTTGTTTACTAATTATTAGGTGTACCAATGAGAATAAAGACGTTATTAATCCTTGTATCGGTTGTTTTTTTGGCTTCATGTGCATCGATGAGTAAAGATGAGTGCCTAGCCGCTAATTGGGAGCAAATTGGTTTAGAGGATGGTAGCCGTGGACGAGTACTAGAGCTTATTTCTCAGCATCGCAAGGCGTGTGCGAAGGCTGGTGTAACGCCTAATTTAGCCGACTATGAGCGTGGCCATGAGCGAGGTTTAGACCGTTATTGCATTTATGAAAAAGGGCTTTCACTCGGTCGTAATGGCGGAAATTATGGCGGTACCTGTCGTGGTAAAAATGAAAATGCTTTTCTCGATGGCTACGATTTTGGGCGTGATCAATTTAAGGCTTTGCAGCGAGTTAGACATCTGGAGAAGAGTGTCACGGAATATGAACTTGAGATTGATTATGCGCAAACGCATATTCTCGAACTAGAGGACTTGATTGCTAGTGACGGGACGACAGGTCTTGAGCGCAGGGAGTTTTTGATAGAAATGCGTGAATTAGAAGCCAGTATTCCTAATATTGAATTTCAGTTTGCACAAGAACTTAAAGCTCTAAAACGAGCGCAGGATGATTATAGCGCTTTAATGGCTGAGGAGTAGTTCGCTGCTAAGCTTGTAGGTTGCTGCGGTTTTTTTCCAATACGCGACCTACCTTTAAGTGTAACGACGAAATATGAAGGCAATGGCCCAAGCACTCTTTCCCAACAAGCGGGATTAGGATTTTTAATTTTTCATCGAGCTGTTTATAGAGGCTCGAGTATTTTGGACTGTTGGGGTTTGCAGCCAGAAAAAACAGAAGAAACGTTAATCGTTCAGCTGTAGTCATTATGGTTTTGTTCTGGCTGTATTTCAGCATGACGATGGTTAAAAGTTCTAGCCATTGTGTCAATGAAAAATACAAAATTATATCGCTAGTTGAGAATCTGTTGGCTTGATGCACAACCATCAACGCGGCTTTGATTTTGGCTTCTGTAATTTTACCGGTTTCTGCCAGACCGTGTTTTTTGTCAATGGGTGCGCGAATGCGCGCAAGTTTAACGATATGTTGTAAGTCAGTGTTTACCCGCTTAAGGCATGCTAAGCCGTCAATTTTACGAGATTTAAGGGTTTTAATTGACTCTAGTAGCGTTTTAAAAAGCATGTCGCTCGGGCTAAAGTCTTTACCGGATAGCTTTGATATTAGAATTATTGCATCAAATATCTGGCGGCCAGGGTAATTACGATCGTAAAAGGTTTGAGTGTTTCCGCCAGCTAGCATAAAAATTGGCGTGGCAATGCGGTGCAATAATACTTGCGCGCGGTGACCGAGCTGTTCTTCTTGGATAAGCTCTTCAATAAATGCGGCCAATAGGTGTAATGAGGCCTGCGACAGAGATTCGTCCTGAATAACGTTTGTTTTTGGTGTGGCTAGTAATTCTGCGCTCATAGTGCCCCGGTGTTACGTCCGCTTTCCTTTTGTACTAGGGCATTTTGCAGCAATCCGAAAGACCATACAATCGGCTATAAGTATGAGTTTCTGACAAAAATGTGACATTTGACAGTTCATGTGGCAATACATGTCATGGCGCTCGCTAAGGTTGTAAATAACGACGCTAAATCAGCACATTCTTGGTGCTGAGATACGTTGTTTAACGTAGTTAATCTTGAGGCCGTGATGACGGTGTTAACGAACCTTTAGGATAAGTGTATCACCAGATTTAACATCAACCTTTGCGGCTTCATACGAGGGTGGACCAAAAGGGCTGACATTACCGCTAAATGCATAAGGTTCTTTCGGTATGCCCATGGCATTTGAGTCAATCTTATCGTTTGCATTCTGGTCAACATATACCGAAAACGCATACTCGCCGTCACTAGGGATGGTGATTTCTAGTGTTTCGCTTTTCTTAGTTACAACGTGAACTTGGCTAAAAGTGGGGTTTTCAAAAGCCGAAAAGTCTGATGAGTTGTTATAGCCTGTTAAATAAATAGTTCCACTGGCTTTATGTATCCCTTCTACTTTAACGCTAATTGTTTTTGCAGTATCGGCCGCGAATGCAGTGACGCTAATGAGTGTGGAGAATAAGGCAAGGGCAAGTTTGTTCATAGTTTTCTCTCTTTCTCTTATGTAAAAAATGGTTGGCTTAATACTTAGTGTGGATTCACTATAGCGAGCTTGGAATTAGTTTGCGGGTGAGCTTTGTCATATTTATATGCTGACAAAGCTCACTCTAGGTGGGCATAAGTCCATTAGTTAGTGTCCAGTTAACTAGTGTCCATCTGTAAATGGCTCGCCGCGAGAGGGGGTAAAGGTTGTCAGGTTTGTGTTTCTAGATCTAGGCGTTTGCCTATTACAAGCAAACGTTCCTAGTGGTGCGAAGATGGTTGTTTAAACCCCAGGGCAGCAGAGCCCTATTTGTGGATGGGCGCTAGGCAGGTCTAAAGCCTACTTAGGTGTTTTATTTGGAGGGGAGGACGCACTGAACCGCTACTGACAGTCTTTAGTCGGGCGCATCACCAAATACATGATATTGCTCGGCAATCTGCGTGAGCGAATGGACGGGCTCTATTAAATCTTTTAATAGCCCATCTTTAATATCATAAATCCAGCCGTGGATGGTTAATCCTTTACCTTCTTGCCAAACTTTTTGTACAGCAGGGATATGAGCGACATTCGCCACTTGTTGAATGACGTTCATTTCACATAACCTATCGATGCGTTCTTGCTTATCTTCTAGTGTTTTTAGTTCGTCACGGTGCTGAAAAGAAACATCACGAATATTACGAATCCAGTGATCGGCTAAGCCAAATCGTGTCTGTTCAAGGGCTGCTCGTACACCGCCACAACCGTAGTGCCCAGATACAATGATGTGCTTAACCTCCAATACTTGGATTGCGTAATAGATCACGGAGAGGCAATTTAGGTCAGTGTGTACAACACAATTCGCAATATTACGATGGACAAAAAGCTCCCCAGGGGACAAACCAACAATCTGATTGGCGGGTACCCGACTATCTGAACAGCCTATCCATAGATAATCAGGTTTTTGTTGTTTGGACAGTCGGGTAAAAAAATCAGGGTCTTCGGCCTTGATACTCTCGGCCCACTCTTCATTGTTTTTAAATAAGTCGGTCAATTTGTTCATCGGTCGTAATATCTTCGCTGTGGTTGAATGGTGTTCTTGTCGATCGCTATTTGATCGATGCTAATTAGGCGAACATCAGAGTATAGCCAGATACGCTAGCGGTTAACAAGCGCCCACATTAGTGAGAGTCCATTGAGTGCCATTGAGTGAGTGTTATAATGACCCGAACATTAATTTGGATTTGGTTCGGATGAAAACATTTTATTGGCATGACTATGAAACTTGGGGGGTCAATCCCGCTGTAGACCGGCCCAGTCAATTTGCTGGCGTGCGAACGGATGAGAATCTCAATATTGTTGGCGAACCGCTGATGATTTATTGCAAGCCCCCCATTGATGTTCTTCCTAACCCTGAAGCCTGCTTGGTAACGGGTTTAAGCCCTCAGGTTGCCTTATCTCGCGGGCTCGACGAATGCGAGTTTATTCGTAAAATACATTCTGAAATGTCTCAGGCGCATACGTGCAGTGTTGGCTACAATACTGTGCGATTTGATGACGAAGTTACTCGGTATACGTTATATCGCAACTTTTACGATCCTTATGAGCGTGAATGGAAGAATGGTAATTCTCGTTGGGATATCATTGATATGGTCCGCATGGTCTATGCCTTAAGGCCAGAGGGTATTGAATGGCCAATGATTAATGATCGGCCTAGTTTTAAGCTTGAAAACTTAACGAAAGCGAATGGAATTGAGCATGGTGCTGCGCATGATGCTTTTTCAGATGTTGAGGCGACGATAAACCTGGCAAAATTGATTAAGGCTAAGCAGCCTAGGCTCTATGACTTTGTCTATAATTCGCGCAGTAAGAAAGTCGTCTCGCAGAACATCGACATTCGTAGCCGTAAGCCCATGCTACACATATCGTCCAAGTTTTCTTCAGAACACGGATGTGCGGGTCTCATTGTACCTTTAGCGGCACACCCGGTTAATGCGAATGCGGTCATCGTCTATGAGTTATCGCAAGACCCTAGCCCATTGCTGCACTTAACAATCGAGCAAATTCAAGAGCGAGTGTTTACGCGGGCCGTCGATTTGCCTGAAGGAATGGAGCGGCTGCCATTAAAACTGATTCATATTAATAAATGCCCCATATTGGCGCCGGCCAACAGTTTAGATAGTGCCGCTGCTCGTCGTCTGGGTATAGATAAAGATCAGTGCGAAAAACATTGGCAAGCTCTGCTTACGATGGATCTAGAATTTAAAATGAGAGAGGTCTTTCAGCCTCAAAGCTATCCCGATAAGACGGACCCCGAGCAAGCCTTATATTCAGGGTTCTTAAATCACGCTGACAAACAACTTAGTCGTGAGTTTCGAGCGACTTTGGGTTCTGAATTAGCTGAACGTAACTTCGTTTTTGAGGATGCTCGATTAAATGAAATAAGTTTTCGCTATCGCGCGAGAAACTTTCCCGGTAGCTTAAATGATCGAGAGCGCGCGCAGTGGCGCGAGTTTGTGAGCGCTCGTTTGAGGAATGGCGAAGACGGGCTCTTATCTCTGACAATATTCAGACAGAAGCTCGCCGCGTTAGTCGACGATTGCCATGAGCGAAACACCATGGAACACTTGGGTTTATTAGCACAGCTACAGAAATATGCTGACGACTTGGAAAGACAGTATTAACAGTATTATTTTACTGTAGCTATGTGCTAGCTATGTTTTAGTTTTGTTGTGACATTACTGTAGATTCACTAATAGATATATCGATACTTGAGTTCGAAAAACGTAGGGTTTTCTAAAAACCATTAGAAATCAAGATTACAACCATAGAAGGGACGTATGAAGCTTTATCAATTTCCTATATCGCATTACTGCGAAAAAGCTCGCTGGGCTATTCAATATAAACGTTTGCCGTACAAACGTAAGACCTTATTACCTGGCCTACACCGTAAGCCCATGCTGCGATTGAGCGGACAAAGCTCTTTGCCTGTTTTAAAAGATGAAAAGGCGATTGTAAGTGGGTCATCTGAGATTGTTAGCTATTTGGACGCGACGTATCCTCGGTTTCAGTTAACACCAGAGGACGCCACACTGGCTGCTCGTTCGCTTAAGTGGGAGGCGATGGCCGATGAGAAGGTAGGGCCCAGTGTTAGAAAAATTATTTATTCGGTTTTATTGGATCATCCGAACATCGTTATTCCTTTGTTTATTTATGAAGGGCCGTTTTATTCAAACTTCGTTTTAAAGCGCAGTTTTCCTAAAATTCAAGAAGCTTTGCGCCGAGGGTTACCGATAACCGATGAGAGTGTGAGCGAGACCGTTGCCGAACTAAAAGCCGTAATTAGTGAAATGCGCAATAATATGGATTCAGAGCACTATATTGTTGGTGATAAGTTTAGTCGAGCGGATCTTGCTTTCGCATCATTGTTGGCGCCATTATTTCGACCTGGAAAATATGGCGGTGAATCGCCGTCATACTATCCTGAGAAGCTCGAAAATATTATTGCGGAGTTTGATGAAGTTAAACCTTGGGTGATGGAGATCTACTCGCGTCATCGCTAAAGTGTGCTACATGAAAGCGGCTTGATAGCGACATGTCGAATAGAGGCTTAGTATTCTAAGTTCTCTACGGCTAAAGCGTAGGTTCCTTTACTGAAGCTAAGCTGATGACGTTTAGATTTTTCAAAATTCGCTTTTAATGCGGTGCTTAGAGTATCGACTGCTTCGGGCTCCAATTCTGGGCCAAAGTAGACGGCCTTTAAATCTTTTGGATCAAAGGCGAAACTCTCATGCCATTCCGAAGCTTCCGATTCTGACAAACTTGGCGGGTTGGCTGTTTTTCTAAAGCAGCGCCATTCCTTCTCCTGTTTGAACACTGGCGGCTTCATTAGGCTTCTAGCCTTGAATGACTCGCGGCTTTTATCCTTATGATTGTAAAACAGGCAGGCCATTTGCTCTTTAATACTCGTTATTTCAGGTTTTACAGGTAAGTAACTGATCGGTTCGGGTTCTTTAAGTGAGCGGTCTTCGCCGACTAAGAAGCGCAAGACGACGGCGCGTCCATTATGGCCGTGATGAATCCAATTATCTAATTGGTCAGGCTTTTCGGCAAAACTGCAAACACGTTCGCTTGCACAATATTTTTGCCAGTCGGCGACAATGACAGCTAGTTCATCCATCTTATGGTCGACCATTTTACCGAGTAGTTCTTTAAGTATTCCTTGGGCTTCGTCGGGCGTGTTAAAGCGCTGTTCACCGCGCCAACGGCGTATTGCGGCTAATAATGGGGTCTCTCCTTTAGGGTCATCTCTGCCAAATATTAGTGATATAGCAACCTTAATAGCCGACTTTAAAAAAGCATCTCTATCAAATGTTAGGTTCGACTCGTGGCTTAAGGTGAATGCTTCACTTAATAAGCTCGGGGATTGCCACCGTAAGCTTTTTGTTTGCAGTATTTCGAGAGCTTCCTCATAGGAGCAATACTTATAGAGGTTTTCTGGGGTATCGACGGCCACTGTGAGCTAGTCCTTGTTGATTTTGAGAGTCTCGATTCAAGCACTACGACCAATGGTACGAAATTATGTACGGCCGTTATAGAGTTTTATTGGGCCGTACACTGATAATAGCGTCTACGAGTTATAAGAGTAGACGCAAACAGCGTGGATTGCCTAGCTCTAGCGGAAATTAATATAACCTAAGTACTGCAAAAATCTATGGTTTAACAATGAAACCGTTAAAGTAAACGTGTCAAAATCACAACAGGTGAATTAAATGTTGCTTTTAGCTTGGATCAATTAAAAATTAATCGTGGTGCTCGCTTTTCCCTAGCTTCATCGAGGGCTACAATAGTGACCGAATTTAATAGCCATAGAGAGTTAGAACGTGAATTTTGCCGGTGCCCATATACTGTCTGTTGACCAATTTGAACGTAATGATATTGAGCGAATATTCACGGTTGCTAATATGATGGAGCCCTATGCTACACGGCAAAAAGTTACCCGTGTACTTGAGGGGGCTATATTAGGAAATATGTTTTTTGAAGCAAGTACGCGTACCCGAGTGAGTTTTGGTTGTGCCTTTAACTTATTGGGTGGCGAGGTTCGTGAGACTACCGGTTTTAAATCATCAGCTATCGCCAAGGGTGAGTCGCTTTACGATACTGCCCGAGTGCTGTCGGGTTATAGCGATGTGATCTGTATGCGTCACCCAGAATCTGGATCAGTTGCCGAATTTTCTGAGGCGAGCCGAGTTCCAGTAATTAATGGCGGCGATGGCGCCAATGAGCATCCTAGTCAGGCGTTGCTCGATTTATATACGATTCAGAAGGAGCTGGTCGCGCATGGTCGCGCCTTAGATGGTTTGCGTATCGCAATGATTGGGGATTTGAAATACGGCCGAACGGTTCATTCTCTAATTCGGCTACTGGGCCTCTACAAGAATGTTACCGTTGTTCTAGTGTCACCTGAGGAGCTGCAAATGCCTGAGAATTATGTTGACCAATTGCGCAGCCGAGGCCATAGCGTCGAAGTTCTAACCGACTTGTCTGCTGGAATATCACATGTGGATATTGTTTATTCGACACGTATTCAAGAAGAGCGGTTCCCATCACCAGAAGAGGCTGACCTATATAGAGGTCGCTTTCGTTTGAATCAAGCGATATATACGGCTTACTGTGAACCCAATACCGTCATAATGCATCCTCTTCCTCGAGATTCTCGTTCTGGCGCGAATGAACTGGATAACGACTTAAACCATAACCCCAATCTCGCTATTTTTCGCCAAACTGATAATGGCATATTGGTTCGTATGGCGCTGTTTGCGTTGATGCTGGATGTAGTAGATCAAGTCGACAACTCTGCTAGAGATGTAAACTGGTTTCATCAGCGTCGTTAACGCCACTTAATAACTTAGTATTAATTTGAGTTTGCGCAAGCATTAGTTGATTTCGTCAATTAGTATTCGATAATTAGCGTAATGTCGTCTTAACTTAGTTAGTGGGAACTTAAATATCTACTAAAGGTCCAATGTATGGGCCTACAGACTACTTGTCATGCAATTCTAAATACTTATAAGGTATTACTAGGGTGTTTTGATATAAGATAATGTTCGTACTAAGCCTTAGATTAGGATATATTGGTCTAATAGCTAATTCTAAAGTGTGACATGTGTTTGAGCAGGTATGACGAACCTTTGTATACTTAAAGTACACCATACATATAGATTGATGTGACGGATTTGAGCATGAATATACTGACAAAAATGATAATCGGCTTTATAGCGTTAATAGGATCAGTCGCAGTGATTGCGGACGATAACAACAATGATCAGTGGTTGTTAGCGAAATATGACGTAAACGGTGACCAAGTGATCTCAGTAAACGAGATTGAAGATAAGCGTCAACGTATGTTTGCGTCTATGGACAGTGATGCCAATGGTGGTGTTAGTTTTGATGAGTATGAATCGCTGGATAAGCAGCGCCGACAGGTTATCCTCCAGGCTCGTTTCAATAAGTTAGACCTGGATCGTGATGGTCATCTTAGTGGCGCTGAATACAGTTCATATCTAGGTAGCTTTGATCGCATGGATCAAAATGGTGACGGTCGAATATCTCAGCGAGAAATTAATAGCAAGGTTGCAGCGTCTAAGAATACGGTGAAAGTTAAGCCCGACGCCGATATTTGCTTGCTTTGGTTGTGTGTGCGCAAGAATATGCGCTAGCTGGGGTTCACTTTGACGCAAATTGTAAGCGTATATAAATGAAAAAGGCGTCTTTAAAAGACGCCTTTTTTGGTTCTGTATGTTTTATTGTACATAAATCGTGACTTAATATTTGTCGTGAATACCGAGTGCTGTGTTGAGCTGAGACACTAATTGATACTTGGTTAGCGTTTTATCGAGTACCTCTAAAGTGTAAATTTCTTCGTGCTTTGTTCTATCCCACTTGGCGCTGTTGTTTGTGATAATCAATATTGGTGTGGCTGAAATATTAAAGTGCGCACTGAAAATCAAATACTCCTTTAGTAAATATTCGTCATCGACATCCAAAATAATCAACGCTGGCATCGTGAACTTTGGGCTTTGGTTGAGCGCTAACTCCGGCAGCCTCACTACTTTACAGTGCCCACTTAACGATAATGCGACGGTACTGGACAGGGCGGCATCGCGAGTTATCACTAATACCGTATTGACGTTTTCGAACTCTGTGATTGTTGTTCGGTTCCGTCCCTCCCGTTTACTTTCATATAGTGCATTGTCTGCAAGCGTGATTTGTTCTTCGTAATCTATGCCCGTGGTGTGTCGAACGATGTTACCGCCAATGCTTACGCTGACCCTTCTGTCTGTATCGGATGTTTTGTGCTCTATTTCCAGAGCGAGAATATTGTTGCGAATATACTCCGCTATGTGCATAGCACCTTCGCGATTGGTATTCGGTAGCAGGCATATAAATTCTTCGCCGCCATAGCGGGCGATAATATCGTTAGGACGTTTCATCGAGTGACGCAGGGCTTTAGCCACTTTACGTATACACTCGTCCCCTTCAACATGGCCGTAGTAGTCGTTATAGAGTTTAAAGTGATCGATATCCATAATCAATATCGCCAGGGGCTCGCCAGAGCGTGTGGCTTGCCGCCATGCGATTTCAAGTTTCTCTTCAAATACGCGGCGGTTATAGAGGTCCGTTAAACTGTCTCGTTGGCTTAGTCGCGTTAGTTTTTTATTCAGCTCTCGCATTTCACTACGCATTTTCGCAATTCGCTCCATAGCACGAATTTTTGCTCTTAGGATGGTTTCGCTGATAGGTTTGATTAAATAATCATCACCGCCGGCTTCGATGCCCTCTTCATAATTGGCGTCTTCGTTCATTCCTGTAACAAAGATAATGGGAATCCACTCGTCAACGAGGTTTTCTCGTATTAACCGAGTGGTTTCAAAGCCGTCTAATCCGGGCATTTCGACATCCATTATGATCATGTCGACGGTAGAGGGTGTCGTGAGCTGCACGGCGGTCTCTCCATTCTCTGCAATAATGGCCGTATGTCCAGCGTCAGTGACGTAGCGTTGCATTATGGCCAATAGCGTCTTGCTATCTTCGACTATAAGGATGTTCATATCGACAATAGCCTAATAGTTAGTCTAAGGTTTTGTGGAAGGTTGATGTATTCCTTATGTAGGCTGTAGCGCATTTTCATTAATATGTCGTGTGCTTACTATTGAGCTTAGCAGTTCATAGCTTTAGTGCGAATTCGAGTGTCGGTCCTATAAGCATAAGGCTATAATGTCGGCCTTTTGGTCGCAGCAGATAATGGCAGTAAGAATGGATAGCGTAGTAAACACCGAATTTGATGATGTTCGCCCTTACAATGATGAAGAGGTGGGGCCGGTACTTGATCGGTTGTTACGTGATAGAGAGTTTTTGGATGTAATTTTATCCTTCAAATTAGGCGCGTTCGCAAGTCTACTTGGCTTTGCTCTGCGGCCAATACTCAAAGCCAAGCTATTGAAGCAGGCTAAAGGTGTTACTAGCGTCACGAGCCTTCAAGCTTTGATAGAGCGCTATCTGGTTGAGGCTGTTGATAAATCAGTAACTAAGTTAAGTGTTTCTGGTTTAGATGATTTGGACCCAAGTCGCTCGTATTTGTTTGTGAGTAATCATCGTGATATTGCGATGGATCCGGCTATTGTTAATTTGGCTTTGTTCCGTAAGGGTTTTAGCACTCTGCGTATTGCTATTGGGGATAACCTATTAACCAAGCCATTTACTTCAGACCTAATGCGCTTAAATAAGTGTTTTATTGTTAATCGTTCTGCAACAGCTCCAAGAGAAAAACTTAAAGCGGCTAAACTGCTGTCGAAATACATTCATTATTCTGTGGTGAACGACAATGAAAATACCTGGATAGCGCAAAGAGAAGGGCGTGCTAAAGACGGCCTCGATATAACCAATTCTGCTGTGATGGGAATGATTTTACTGAGTAGAGCTAAGAAACAAGATTTGAGTGAATATATTGAGGAGGCTCGAATCGTACCGGTTTCAATTTCTTATGAATATGATCCTTGTGATAAGGATAAAGCACGCGAACTTTATGTTAAAGCGAATGAAGGGACTTATGAAAAAGGTGAACATGAAGATGTTGACAGTATCGCCAAAGGTATTACTGGCGGTAAAGGTAATGTGCATTTGTCGTTCGGGACACCGCTACGTGGTGATTTAAAAAATACCGATGAAGTCACTAAAGAAATGGATAGGCAAATAATCCACAATTATCGTTTACATCCCAGTAATTGTATAGCATATGAATTATTAGAAAAAAAATCTCCGAAAGTTCAGGTCGGCGAGTTGCTTACTTTCTTTACAGAAGAAAAATTTTCGGCTGAGCGCAAAATTTTTATGACGCGTTTAGAATCGATGGATAAAAAGTATAGAGAAAATTATTTGCATGCTTATGCAAATCCAGTCAGAGCCAAAGCGAACCATTAGCCCAATATGATAGATGCTGACGTAAAAAAAGAAATACAAACCGCCTACAGCAATTTTTTAAAATCTAAAGATTTGCGTCCTCGCCATGGACAAAAACTCATGATTGCAGAAATTGCTAAAATGCTGGGTGGCGTGCGCTCTGATACAAGTGGTCAGCGTATCGATGAAAGCCATCTGGCATTGATCGAGGCGGGCACAGGGACGGGTAAAACCATAGCGTATCTTATGGCCGTATTGCCCATTGCCAAACGATTAGATAAAAAAGTTGTATTGGCTACCGCTACCGTGGCCTTGCAGGAACAAATTGTTTTTAAAGACATTCCCGACTTAATTGTACACTCATCGATGCCCGTTAATTTTGCTTTAGCTAAAGGGCGTGGTCGTTATGTGTGTTTAACCAAGTTGGAACGGTTATTGTCGGATGCGCGTGATCTAGCACCGGTATTATACGAAGATGAGGTTGCAACAGTTTCACCCGTTGAGCTCGAGCTCTATCGTGAAATGATGCTGAAGCAAGATGATAATACGTGGGATGGTGATCGTGATAACTGGGAAGATATTATTGATGATAGTTCTTGGCGTCGTGTAACCACGGATCATCGCCAGTGTACTGGCCGTAAATGTCCACATATTCGATCATGCGCTTTCTATGAATCACGTGGGCGTTTAGATGATGTTGACTGTATCGTTGCAAATCATGATTTAGTTTTGGCCGATTTAGCCCTGGGCGGGGGAGCCATATTACCTGCACCCGAAGAAACGATTTATATTTTTGACGAAGCACATCATCTTCCTGATAAAGCGCTGCAGCATTTTTCATTGCGTACCCGCTATAAAAGTACTCTGCGCTGGCTTGGACAAATAGAAGGGCAGTGGGAAAAATTAAAAAACACCTTGTTAGATGCGAGCTATTTACAACAAATTGCTCAGCCATTTCCAGACTGTGCGCGTGAGGCGCGAGTAATGCTTGATAAGCATCTTGGCTTGTTTGAATCCTATGTTGATCAAATGGATATGAACGAACGCAACGTTCGCCATCGCTTTCCATTAGGTGAAGTCAGCACGAGTGTCGAAATGGCGGCCGAAGAAATAGCGCTTTCGTTTACGCGCTTGCAGGCCATACTTTCTCGTATGTTGAAGGAGCTTGAGTCTCTTGTTAATGATGAAGTAGATTATTTGCCAAAGCCCGTTATGGATAGTGCGTTGCAAACACTCGGCCCGTGGTTAGGGCGAGTAGAAGCTAGTATGGGTTTGTGGAGTAGCTATATTAAAACGAGCTATGTCGAATCTGCGCCTATGGCACGATGGATGACGTTGTTAAGTGAGCAGGACCAGATTGATATTGAATTGGTGTCGAGCCCTGTTTTGGCTTCTGGACTCTTACAACAACAATTGTGGGAGCGCTGTTTCGCGTCGGTATTAACGTCAGCGACACTTACCGCGCTTCGTTCATTTGATCGTTTTGTTCAGCACGCAGGTGTAGGCGAATCGGCCGTTTGTTTAGCTGTCCCAAGTCCATTCGATTATGCGAACAAGGCGACATTAACGATTCCGAAATTGGCTGTTGAGGCTAATCGTGTGAGTGAGCACACAGAAAGTCTTGTGAGTCTTTTACCCGACCTGTTAAATTTGGATGAAGGGACGCTGATATTATTTTCTTCTTATGCACAATTGAATTCTGTTTTTTCGATGATGCCGGTAGAAATTGAAAGTATAAGTTTGGTGCAAGGGAATCGCAGCAAACAAAAACTTCTAAGCGATCATAAAAGTGCAATAGATAGTGGTAAGGGTAGTATTCTTTGGGGGGTCGCGAGCTTTTCAGAAGGGGTCGATTTACCCGGAGATTATTGTAAGCATGTCATTATTGCGAAACTGCCGTTTTCGGTGCCAGACGAACCGCTTGAATCTGCGTTAGCTGAATGGATAGAGGCGCGCGGGGGTAATGCCTTTATGGAGATTTCCGTGCCCGATGCATCATTGAAACTGATACAATCGTGTGGACGTTTACTGCGTAAAGAATCGGACGAAGGGCGCATTACTATTTTAGACCGTCGCTTACTTACCAAGAGTTATGGACGCTCATTGCTGAACTCTCTTCCACCGTTCAGGCAGGTTCTTTAAGCGAAATGTTAAAATTCGCTCCGATTGATAAGGTATTGGACGCTTTAGAATGTGAATTGAAACTTCTTGGCTCGTCGTAATGTGAGCACCTTAATAGTGCGAATTGAACCTTCTTTGTTTCTGGTAATGTGAATACCCTAATAGTGAATTAAAATTATATAGTTTGCCGCTTTCTGTTGATATTTTAACTTTGCCTCAGTGACTTCAGTTTATTCTTATTATAAAAATTAGCATCATTATTCTTGAAAACACACTACTTAATTTTGATTGTTCAATTCAAACCCGCGGCCAGCAAGTGTTAACTGACACAAATAAAGACTATGGTGCCGTAATCAAAAGCCTTAAAAAAATTGATATGTTACTAAGTGTCGTGTATTAATTTATCATCGATGCGGTTTTTGGCGACATTCTGCTTTGTGAAAATTTATACCTCTAAATGCTAAATGTTCCGCCTTAGTTCGTAAACTAAGTGTTTGGGGATTTAATAGCCAATTCGGTCATTAAAGTGAAAGCTATCTCTTCTACTATAGACCTGAGTCACACTTTTTATCGTTGTCACCTTGTTGGAACGCGGTAGAATTCATGTAAGTCTTCATTTCACCGAAATTACATGGTGGTCGATGTCATCGACTTTTATGTTCATGTTGCGGTGAGCAAACGGGCAAATGCGAGATCGTAGACTCATGCTAAATTTATTATGGACGCATTACTCTCTTAACCCCTCCCATAACCCTAAGTATCATGGATGATCAATTCTATAAATTTTCCTGGGCTATTATGGTCTGGGGCAACCAAAAATACTGGAGTGAGTATGATTCGTGGAAATAAACCCGTTGAACCAGTGGTAGATAATAGTTTTTCTCGTCCTTCTGGCGGAAATATCCCTGTTGGCCCAAGTCACAGTACTGCGCCGTTAGAAAAACAGCCTGCCGCCGTAATCGGTCCGAAAATTCGTTTTAAAGGTGAGCTTGTCGGCGAGGAAGACTTGTTGGTTCAAGGGCATATTGACGGTACTATCGATCTTAAAGGTAACCACCTTATTATTGGTAAGCAAGGTGTTGTTAAGGCGAACGTACTCGCCCAAACAATTGTTATTGAAGGCACCGTAGAAGGTGATATATTCGGCCAAGATCGAATATCCATTCTGTCTAGTAGTAATGTTAAAGGTAACTTGGTTGCGGATCGAGTCACCCTAGAGGATGGCGCCAAATTCAAAGGTTCTATTGATATGGATATGGAATCAAGAAAAAAGGATTTTCAGCAATTTAACGCTAATTCAACTTTAGCTACGCCTGCACCGGCTGCGCTGAATAACCCTATTAAACCTAAATCTTCACAGCCTGCTTAGGTTTATCGAGCGAGCCGTTAATGGGCTCGCTTCCTTTTGCTTCTTTACTGGTTATTTTCATTGGTTTTCCCCGGTTTTTATATTTGGTTCTACTGATGCTGCAAGATGGTCTACACCGCTCTCCCGGCTTAACCGCTATTGCAAATCACATTCAAAATAAACCCAATAATCACATTCTTGATTTGGGTGAATGCATCCCAAAGAATTTTCAGTTTTTCTCTCCTCTAGGTTGTCGCTTCAGATTTGAAGGGTTTTATGACGCTATTGAAAATGCAGAGTTTGGCGTAGACGATAGCTGGTTGAATGATTTTTTGTCAGACTTACCAAAAGAACAAAAGTTTGACATCGTACTAGCGTGGGACCTTTTTAACTTTCTTTCGCCCGAACAACTTTATAGCGTATATAGAAAGCTTGAAAGCGTATTAAAGCCTAATACGATTATTTACATGTTAAGCTACGTTGGAGCAATGCGACCTTCACAACCATCTGGGTTTTCAATCGAAAATAAATATTATATTAAAGTGACATTGGTTCCGGAAACTAAAAAGAATACGCTTCGTTTAACAACAGCGCAGACACTTAAGTCACTGCCAAAGTTTTTTATGCTGCGTTCTTATACGAGTCAACCAGGAATGCTCGCGGGTATTTCTGAGCAAATATTAAGTTATCGGCCTGAAGAGAAAACACGAGAAACGAGTTTTTCTAATGCAGAAATGTCTGCGGAAATAGCTGACGTGGATGTGAAGTTTCGAAGCCCGTCGATTGAGTTTTTAAATGTTTTATCACACGAAAATGATGTTCAAAGTTTATTGGATTTGGGTGTTAAAAATAGTACTAATGATGAATCTTGGAAAACGATAGCGCAAGATGTATATAGCACGGATATCCATTTGGTTTTACGGCGTTTAAAGGCCATGTCGCAGAAGGATCGTTCTGATTACTTGATGAACGGACAGTTTTTAAGCTTTAAGGAAAGCCAAACATTTGACGTAATTATCGTGTGGGACTTGTTTAATTATTTGGATGAATCGCAATTGTTAGAGTTTGGACGACGAATTGTTAAATACAGTCATGACGGTACGCGTTTAATGTCAATGCTGTATTCGGGCGATAATTTACCCGTAAATCCACGAAAATTTGTTCTTGTGGGTGAAAACTTGGGCCTACGTAAGCGGGATTTTCAAGATTTAAAACCACGGGAATTAACGAGTGTTAGTTCGCTTAAGCTGCAAAGAGCCTTGCCAGGATACTATGTCGAAAAAACATTCTCAGTTGGGTCGAAAATGCTAAAAGGCATGTGTGAATATGTTTTTATCTTTAAAGGTCAAGAAACACTAGATAGAGAAAAGAAAATTATGACCGCAGAAGTTATGGCGCGTCGTAAAGTTCGGGAAGAGGCTGCTAAACAAGCCTCTTGATTGTTGGGGTGTAAGCCTAGTTAATTTTTTTCCCACAGTTTTGATTTATTGGTATGGCTATATCCATAAGTTTCGGGTTAGCGAAATTCAAGTTCTTCATTAGCTCTTCATACTCAATAGCGTTCTTAACTTGCAGTCTAGGGTTGTGTGCTTTTTCTTCTGCAATCGTACTTCTATTCCAACCACGGTAATCATGACCCGGTAAAACTATAGTTTCATCCGGCAAGCTAAATAGTTGCGTGAGAATACTACTGTACTGTTCTTTGGTATCGCCATTTTGAAAATCTGTTCGACCCGATCCGCGAATCAATAATGTGTCGCCTGTTAATACATACCCATGTAACGCATCTCGTACATAAAATGAATAGGAGTCTTTTGTATGGCCAGGGGTATGGAGCGCTATTACGCTGATATTCCCCAGGTTAATCGTACTTTTATCTTTTAGTAAAACGTCGACGCAATTCGATTCGGATTCAGAACCTAATAGTGTTTTGCAGCCCGTTAATGAACGTAAGGCTCCCAAAGCGGAAATATGATCTGCATGAGTATGTGTATCTGCAGCGGCAATTAAATTTAAATCGAGCTCCTGAAACAGCTACTGATACTGATCGATTCGCTCTCTAACGGGGTCAATAAGAATGGCTTCTCGAGTTTCCTCATCTCCGATCATGTAGGTAAAGGTATAGCTTTCGTAATCAAATAGCTGACGCAATATCATGCTGTTCTCCTTGTTTTGTTTTTTATTTAAGTTCTAGCTCTAGTTCTAGTTCTGCTTTAATAAAGTCGGCTTAATGCAACGCAAGCAATTAGACCGAGTAAAATTGAAAATATTTTTTGTAGACGCGGTCCAGAAACTTTTGGTGCTAAAAGTTGACTGATAAACATGCCGCTTAAACTACCGGTTATTACCCAAAATAAAGTGCTATAGGATTCAAAACCCGTATATACAAGATGGCTTACAAAACCACTGGTACTAATTAAGCTAATAACGAAAAGGCTTGTTGCGATGGCCTTTGCCATAGGGATTTGGCTTAAGTACATCAATATTGGAACGATCAAAAATCCACCGCCTACGCCAAATAGGCCTGAAATAAAACCAATGAGAGCTCAGCTTAACGCTAGGCCAGACAAGCATAAAGCGCCAAGTTCGAGTTGACCGCTTGGGTTCAATTTACAGGGCGTAGTTTCGTGCGCAGGCTCTTTGCTCGTCTTTGCGCGTAAAAAATGGCTTAGTTCGGGACGCTTTTGGGCACTTCGCCACATCTGAATGGCTATCCCAAGGGCCAAGACTGTAAAGCCCATCAGTAACAAGGCTTCAGGTAATTGGTTTGCCAGGTACTTTCCTGCAGGCGCTGTTAGAGTGCCACCTAAGGCGAGTAGGCCTGCTGGAGCCCATAAAATTGATTTTCGTTGTAAGGTGCTGCCGTAAATCGCACTTATGGATACCGACGCCAAAGCGATTCCCATGGCACTGCTGGTAGGTAATCCAAGTAATAGAACTAATAGAGGCACCGCGAATATTGTGTAGCCGGCCACTTTGCCATCGTACTTTTAGCCAAATTAACCATCATAAGATTCGAGCATTTTATGATGGTTTTTCCACGCTCCCATCATAACTAATTTTCTGTTTACCGATTTAAAATCGTACGTTTTACCAAACTGCATCATAATAATTACCATCATAAGATCCAAACGAAAAAGCCGAAACCATCTGTTATGATGATTTCGGCTGATTAAGGTTTCTTCGATCGGTTAAACGGTTATGATCTCTGTTGCTTTATTAACTCTTCATGGCTGCGCCAATGTGGCTGAACTAATACACTGTTCACATGTGCGATAGTGACGATTTTCTGTACCTCACTTGCCGCATCAATTAAACTTCCGTAACACAAATTTCTGCACAGTCTTAAGTT
>JBLIMQ010000060.1:0-25542 GCA_047638775.1 Flavobacteriales bacterium | reverse complement strand
TTAAATAACTTCGAATTAAAATTAGTTTTACAACATATATTTATGCAACATCATGTCGCAACTAACGTCGCAATTACCTGCACCGAAAGCGCAGCGGATTTTGCGCATAAAATGGAGCAACGCGACATGCGCAAAAGTCGCGTTGCTTTTGGTGTCCGGTAAATTGCCTTGTTAAGGCTTACCTGCTAAAATTGTACGGCATTCCCGTACGTTTGGTGACAAATATGGACACAGTAAGTGTAAACCAATTTAGAGATAACTTAAAAACCTTTGTAGAACAAGCAGTTAGCACCCACACGCCCATAAAAGTGACCCGCAGAGCAGGAGAAGCTTTTGTGGTGATGAGTGCTGACGATTGGGAAAGGGAACAAGAAACCCTCTACATCTTGCAAAACAACAGCCTAATGCAGCAAATTGCTGACTCAATGGCTACTCACACTCAACAATCAGGATACACCCCAACAGTTGAGGAAATGGATGAGATCACTCGTATTTGAGGGTAAAACCTGGGCAACCTATGAAGAGCTTCGTGAAACAGATAAAAAGCTTCACAAGGCTCTTTGTAAATTACTAAAGGAAATGCTCCGTTCTGACCCATCTACTGGCTTAGGAAAACCAGAACAACTTCGACACAACCTTGCTGGCTTTTGGTCAAAACGCATCTCTCAAAAAGACCGACTAATTTATAAGTTTGATGATCAATACATTTATATTTTTGCTATTGGCGGCCATTACGACCAGAGCTAATTCTCATTTTCCCTAACGTCGTTGTAACAAGCGCGAAAATGACGAACTAGTTACGGAAATTTGTATTTGAATTACGCCAAATAATTCAAGCGTTGTCTGGCGCGTCTTTGTTTACAACCTTGTTAGGTGATTGAACACACAAATACTTAATAAATGTCGCGAAGCCTACTGCACCGAATAAAAATAGGCTTGAGTCCACTATTAGCAGAATGGTGTCTTGAAAATCTGTTAGTAGCTCATCCGTAACAATATAGAACAGCGCTAAAAAAGCGTAAGCTATAAGAGTAAAAATCATTATCCTTACCCCTTTATGATTGCTTTTCTTTCTTAATTTAATAAGAGCAATGACGATGATCACAACACCAGCTAGGTATAGAAAATAAGATGCCATTTCGATTAACATGAATTCTATTGGCCCATACATAGCCTCAAATATATCTACAAATTTAGTTTCAGTTATTTCTTCGCTTTCCACTAGTTACTCCATACTTCCGCGGTTTATTCTCACCTAACGCCTTGCTCAATTGCGCAGCGGTTGTAGTGTATTTTTGTGCGATAATGAGCGCAGCGAATGCACAAAAAGGAGCGTAGACCGCTGCGTCAATTGGAGAAAATTGTTATGATTTTTGAAACACTTCACACGAATACCCTTTTACAGTTTTTAGCCACCGTTGATAAGCAGCAATATTTCCCGCCGACATTTTGAATTTTACTGTGTATATACCATCTATATTCTCCGAGCTATCGATCCACGCTCCGTAACGACTTAGCTTCCCGATAGGTTCACCGAAATGTATTTCGGGAACTTTGAGAATATATTCTAGAAGAATCTCATTCATGGGTTTTGTTCATTTAAACTCATAACAATTATTTAGACCGAATGTACCTTAATACATTTAGTCCACAATGTGTCTAAATCGTTTAGGGCACTCAAGAGCCAAACCCTGCACACCATAAACCGAAAAATACAAACTAACTCGCCACCCTACATCTGTCAACGCCCCTACCCACGTGCCCTCCAGCTAAATACAGCTAATTTTGTCCGCACCCAAACCAGTAGCAAAGCCATTCTAGCCAAAAACCCAAAACACCCGGACATACGCAATATGTTCAATTTTCACTCAATATATCGATTTAGACCGAATGTGCCCTAAATCATTTAGGGCTACATGGGCTCTAAATCATTTAGGGCTACATGGGCTCTAAATAGTTTAGGGCCCACTCTATATAAACGAATCTTTACACGGGTTTGATCGAAATGTAACCTATTACCGAGCAATTCAACTTACATGGAGGTAAGACATATATGCCGAAGAATCCGTTCACCCTATTCTGGGATAGATACCGAGAAATACTTATTCGAAACACGCTAAAGCCTGACGTACATCGTTGGTATGTCGCGCATATTGAAAAGTATATTCATGCCTGTGTCCAAACACTCAGGCAAACGATTTGCAGTTTAAACAACACGTCAATGCCATCAAATTCCTGTAAGTGGGCTTACTATCAAGTAGTTGGGTTTGCTATCAAGTAGCTGGGCTAGTAATTTCGAATGGGATTATTGGTTGGCATCTACCCAATCATTGCCCCCTTACAAACACCCTTCCATAGCCGATGTAAAACCGTCCGCCCCGCTACTTAAGTCCTAAAACACCCCAAGCCCTTTAGTAAAGAAATTATTCACGTTTCTCAAACACTGGGGGGGGATACGCTTTTTTCCATTTCAATGAACTCAAAATCCAAAATAGTTCGAAAGCGGTTGAATTGATCTTAGAGATTAACGGTGAGTTAATTCCGGTGAAGTAGTAACATCCTCACCAATGGCCAATAAGGCACCAAACAGAGAAATACATGCACGAACTACCCATAGACAAAATTAAAGCAGACTTCACTCTAGCGATTAAAGAGCGCCACTTGGTCGTACAGGCCGAAACGGGTTCTGGTAAGTCTACGCGCCTGCCGCTATGGGCAAAGGAAGAAGGCAAAGTATTGGTCATAGAGCCCAGGCGCGTGGCCTGCACAGCTTTGGCCGGTTATGTGGCGCAACTCGACAACAGCACCTTAGGCGATAACGTAGGCTATGCGATCCGCTTTGACGCCCAATACCAGCCGCATTCGCAAATAATTTTTGTCACCCCAGGAATCGCACTGCGTTGGCTGAGTGATACAGCCTTACGCGACTTTAAGATCATCATCATTGATGAATTTCATGAACGACGCTGGGATACCGATTTACTATTGGCCCTGCTTAAGAAAAAAGCAAAGCACCGCTTAGTACTCACATCCGCCACTTTCGATAGCCAACAGCTTAGTGCGTATTTAGGAGGGGAAAGGCTATTATCTGAAGGCCGCACCTTCCCTGTCACTGTGGAAAACCTAGCCAGTAGTTTGCAAGCTATGCCAGACTTAAACGGCTTAGAAAGCAAAATACGTAGTGCCGTTGAGCAAGCACTTACGCGTGACAACGGTGATATATTGGTGTTTTTACCGGGCCGACGTGAAATTACGGCGTGCCTAAATGCTCTTCAATCACTTAGTCATCAATACCCAGATGTGAATGTAATACCACTACACGCTGCCGAATCCAAACAAACCCAACAACAGGCTCTTAATCCCAGCTCCAACAGGAAGGTAGTACTCGCCACCAATATTGCGGAAACCTCCCTTACTATTCCTGGTGTCACCTTTGTGATCGATTCGGGCCTAGAACGGCGAACTCATCAACGAAATGGGCGAACCGTGCTGGGGCTTCACGCAATATCAAAAGCCAGTGCGGAACAACGCAAAGGCCGAGCAGGCAGAACGCAAGCCGGTACGTGTTTGCGCCTTTATGGGGAATTCGCACCGTTAGAAGCGACAACACCACCCGAGCTGTTAAGAGAAGAGTTAGTCGAACCTATGCTTGCGGCAGCCAGTTGTGGCGAAAACTTATTCCAATTAGCCCTACCGAGCCCGCCACCTGAAAGCGCACTTAAACGCGCTCGCGATAAGCTCGTTGCTATGCAAGCGATTAACGACGCAGGGGAAATCACCGAGCACGGAAAGGTGTTATATCCCCTCCCGGTCGACACCCTCTTTGCACACGCAATAACCGCCATGCCCACACCCGATTTACGCTGCGCCATGATTGATACCGTCTGCGCGCTAGGTCAATCACAGCGGCTTTTTCAATTACCCAATACCGAAAACGGCCACAAAGTTCTTAAAAAGTGGCAAGCCCATGCCTGCGACATCAGCACCTTGATTTCGCTCATGCGCAGTAAAGATATACCCGAAGAATTGCAATACGATGCCCGCGCCTTGGCCGAAGCCAAAGTTATGTCAAATAAAATTCGCCAGACGCTGTCATTGCCTACCCTTAAAAACTCTCCTGAATTTACCTTACCCGCCCTGCAACATGCTATTGCTTTAGCACTGCCAGAACTCGTATTTGTACGCAGAAAAAAACGTCGCCAAGCATTGGGTAATGGCTACAGTGAAGTCACTGTAGGTCGCGACAGCCGTTTCGTAGAAGACGCCGAGGCCGCCATCGTTCTAGACCAACACATCATTCCTGGGAAAGGCACAAAACAAAACTTAGCCTTAGCCACCTGCATGTCACCTATTACACTCAAACAAATGTGTAAATGGAAAATGGGAGACGTTCACTTAGGGCGAACGCTCTACCAAAAGAGGAAAATTTTAGTCGAGACCCATCGCACCTATGCCGGCAGAGAAATTGAAGTCGAACAAAGCCCACCCAACACAACATTTTTGCCCTTTGCTTTAAGTGATTTAATTTTAAGGAATAAACTCTATCCTGGCGTGGCCGAAAACTTGTACGCCGAATTACATGCGTGGAAAATACACCTAAGCTTGGAGAAGCGTACAGAGACAGTGCCTGAACCAAGAGAATACTTGGCCGAAAAACTCATCGCATTAGGGCTAGAGTCAATTAAAGATATGGAACTCATCGACGCCGATGATTTGGCCTTTAACGGCGTACCCGACTGGCAACGCAAAGAGATTGATAGCCTCTACCCACAGCGACTAACATTGGCAAGTTTACAGCTAAACGTAGAGTACCAACTCGACAGAAAAACCGTCATTATAGAGAAGCATTCTGGAACACGAAAAACCGACCCCAAACGCTGGGAGCTACCTAAGTGGCAAGGTTTGAAAATTTGCTATCAAGTGGCGAGTCGGCTTGTGGATATTCGGTGATTCCCGAAATATTAAATACCCCGTACTCAACGCTTCAGTTTAATTAGTATCCGAGTATCTAATTCGTCTGTAAACGCTGAGTGGTGTAATTGGGCAATGAATATGGCAATATACATTAGGTAATGACCTAGACAATAATTGACGACAGGACACATGCTTCACCCTGGTTGCCGCGTCACAAAGGCTCGCTCTTAATCAAAAACATCAAAAAGGAAAGATGATTGGTAAGCCCGAATTAGCGGTACACATAATACGCTTATGTTTCTCGGGTAAAAAATCAAGAGCACTCAAAAATACAAGCCTTAAAAAACATATAAAACCAATATTCACCCTTGTGGCAACCCCGAACATTCAATCACTTTGGTAATTCACCCGCCAACCATCAAAAAAACCGCCGGATTTGATAAATAATCTGAATCGCGACAATATCTTTGAGTATACGTTTTTTAAGCTTTACACGCCCTTCACATATTACTTCTAGTTCTATTCAAAAGTGCGTGAAAAAACTTAAAACATGCCATTATTACAAAATAAACACGCCATAAAGTCTAAGCTGTCTGTTCAATCCAAAATATTTTTTATCCTAAACACGGAGTTATTTTATTTTCACGACACTCGAATATTATTTAGGTGACAGAAAGATCTATTAAGTGGTGCGCTTTCAAAAATATATGATTTATTTGACCATTATTTTTGTCGCTACTTATGCGTTTAAATTGGCTATTCGATTTTTCTTAGACTAGTATTTTAATAGGCACTTCGTCTGGTTTATCTGAAAGATAAGAGGGTTTTACGATGACGCAAATAATAAATCAAAAGGACACGATTATAATTGCCAAGGCATTACTAAGCGAGATCAGGTTATTATCGCACCAAGGTGATTGCGCGCAAATAACCGAAGCTTCTGAGATCGGTTATATCTTACCGGAGGATGAAAGCAATACGACCCGCACAGAAGTCACGTGCAACAAACTGATTGAATACCTCTGCCGCCACCCTGAACGAGCGGACCTACCACACTTCCAAACATTGAATAAGATAAGCCTACTAAATGGCAGCGCCTCTTCGGTCGCTTAAGTCACATTCGCAGCTATCAAGGACAACCGAAATCAATAACTTAGCTGCGTACTTACACGAATTTAGTACCTAGTCAGACGCTGCTATCTTTAACGTGATGACGCATCGATACAGTATGTTCAAGAGTATATTGATCTACTATTTTTTCAACTGAAAAATAATATTCATTTAGAATAGCGTTGTATGCTGCAGGAACATAAGTATAAAAAACGAATTAAACCTAGTTTAGGCACTGTACGGTCGACAACAATGAGTTCCCCAGGATTAGAAAGTAAAAAACCAAACACCCTGCTGACGTAGCGTGTTTATACGGATTTCGAATTCTATATCTTTTTCGTAGCAAGATATTATTGTAGTACAACCCACCGATTATACATAGAATATTTCTTTTACAACTAATTGTTGGGCGCCACAGAATAATCGGTGCATTTCATTTTTACGCTAAAGCTTATTGTGTACACTCCTGTCAGGCCAACTCGTATTTTATACGATATTTCAACACCTCCCGTCTAACTTTGAAACTGAAACTGAAACTGAAACCTAACACCGACACATAAGTCATTTTCAGTAATTATTTTACAGTAATGCCTTGTATGATGTGATTATTGAGCCCTACCCTACAATTCAGCGACTCTAGCGACTCTAGCGACTCTAGCGAACCTATAGAAACGAATATGTGCCTTCAAATACCTTCGATAATTGTATTGGTATCGGCGATAACTTTTTCTTCGTTACAGCCTATACCGCTGCTATCGATGATGGTCACATCATTTATGCCGACAAAACCCAATATGTGATGAATGTACTTAGAGACATAATCGAGGTCGCTACCTAACTGCGTGCCGCCAGAGCTTATTATCACATAAGCTTTTTTATTTTCCAGCAAACCTTCGGGGCCATTGTCGCCATAGCGAAAAGTGACTTTAGCTCTCGCTATTTGATCGATCCAGGCTTTGAAGGCGGCCGGAACATTGAAATTATATATAGGCAGGCCTACCACTACAGTATCGGCATTTTTTAATTCGCAGATTAAAGCATCAGAGAAGGACAGTACCGACCGCTGTTCGGCTGTGCGCTCTGCAACATCGGTGAAATTCGCCTCTATCCAAGCTTCGTTGATAAATGGTATGCCATCGGCAAGATCCCGTTCTTTTACAATCGATGGTGTTTTACTTTTCAGCTGCGTTATTAACCTGTTGCCAAGTGTGCGGCTGTAAGATCCTTTTTTGCGCATGCTTGCGTCGATTTTTAATATATTCTCTGTCATGGTTTTTCCATACTTTTCTGGTTAAATGTTGATAAGGCAGCAGCAGTGTTGCAGATTTTTGAGGAACAAGTCAGAGCTGTTAAGCTGAAAAACCACCATCGATGGTATGTTGTGCGCCCGTAATAATACCCGCCTCAGGACCGGTCAGATACGCTACCATGCCGGCTATTTCATCGGCTCTGACATGGCGTTTAATTGTCATAAAAGAATGCATAATGTCTTTCATCGGACCATCTTTCGGATTCATATCAGTATCCACGGGACCAGGCTGAATATTGTTGACGGTAATATTTTTATGCCCAAGGTCACGTGCCAACCCGCGCACAAATCCCTGCATGGCCGATTTACTCAATGCATAAGCTGCTCCCCCAGCCATTGGCATACGGTCTGCGTTGACTGAACCAATGATAACGATCCTACCGCCTTCATTCATGCTTTTGGCCGCTTCGATACTGGCGTGATAAGGGCTACGAACATTTATATCTATCATGTGGTCAATATCATCCGTGTTCAACGCCAGTGCATCACCCATAACGAGTACGCCGGCGGAAACGACCAAAATATCTAAAGCCCCTTGATCACGAATCACTGCTGCCAAAGCCTCTCGATTACCACTATCTACTTTTATAGCCTGTGCTCCCGTTTCGGCTGCCAGCTCTGTAGCTGCTTGATCAGAACTGGCGTAAGTGAAGATAATGTCAGCACCGTCTTGCTGTAAGCGTGTGACCACAGCGGCCCCTATACCTTTGCTACCGCCTAATACCAGTGCTTTTTTATTGATAAAGTGTGTCATGTTTACGCCTCTTGATTGTGTAATGAATGTTGCTAGAGGGGATGCCCTCAAAACATGTAGCCACTATAACTATTGTCCTTATCACTAAAAACAGCACTCCAATCAATATACTTTTGCGATTTGGAGAAATATAATGTGGCAATGAACGAGTTTAGCCATATAAAAACCTTTATTGCCTTGGTGGAGAGCAACTCCCTTAGCAAAGCCGCCGAGAAAATGGATATTGCCGTTTCGGCCGTGAGCCGCCGTTTGAAAGAACTGGAATTCAACTTGGGCGTACAGTTGATACAGCGCACAACGCGAAAAATGCATCTCACAGAGGCCGGGGAAAAATTTTACCGCCGCTGTGGCCGCTTAATGGGTGAACTCGAGGAGGCTAAGCAGGAAGCTAGCAATTCGGCGGCGACGCTAAGCGGCACTTTAAAGATTGCCGCACCTCTAAGCTTTGGTGTAGCTCACCTCTCTCCAGCCATTGCCGCGTTTATGCACCTGCACCCACAGATCAAGATAAATCTGGATTTGAGCGACCGGTGCATAGATTTAATAGACGAAGGCTTGGACTTAGCCATTCGCATAGGCACGCTGGATGACTCTTCGCTCATGGCACGTAAATTAGCGTCAGTGCGTCATGTGGTGTGTGCATCCTCTGATTTTTTTTATCGCTATGGCACGCCCGAGACTCCACAAGATTTAGCGAATATGCCAGCGCTATGTTATGGCAATCTCGACAAGCCAGATACCTGGCATTACCGTGATAAAGATAATATTCCGGCCAAAGTAAAAGTGCCCTTGCGTATGCGCGCCACTAATGGGGACGCACTGGTCGAGGCTGCTATAGCTGGTTTGGGAGTGCTCTGCGAACCTAGCTTTATTGTGCATGGCGCTGTAGAGCGCGGGGTATTAATTCCCGTTCTAACGGGTTACCAATGGTATGCAATGAATATCTATGCGGTGTATCCGCAGACTAGGCATGTGCCTGCCCGAGTCCGAGCGTTTATTGACTTTCTCGTATCTCACATTGGTGACGAGCCCTATTGGGAGCATTTTTTATCAGGGGGAAGTGGTAATAAATAAATTCATCAGCATCAATACCTACAATTTATGAAACGTATAGACCGCAAAATAAACTCGAGATGCAGCACTTCATCAATACAGTATAAAACTTAGTGAACATCAGCTTCGGTGAATAGTGGAAATTACAGTCAGGGCAACAGCGTGGAATATTTAATGGTGGCTGTCGTAACTGCCGTAACTGCCGTAACTGCCGTAACTGCCGTAACTATCGTGACTCCGCGCTGACTGTAAAGACGCAGTTATTTCAAGAATAACAATAGAGCCATTAGCGGATGCGCGCAGCTACGACCAATAAGAGTTTGTAGTTTTGCTTAATGCTATTTTTAACGCTTTTAAGAATGCGCTCTAATGGAGATTACAATTGGGAGCTAATACGATCCGGAAAAGCAGATGCGATGGTTTGGTGTATGACTAAGTTCAGTCGGCCTAAGTTCAGTCGGCCTGAAGGCCGACCTACATGAGTGAATACGTAGGTTTGGTTCCTGTAGGTCGGGCTTCAGCCCGACAATCTCAACCCGACAATCTCAACCCGACAATCTCAACCCGACAATCTCAGCTCATTGAGATTCACATTTTTGTGTCGGAACCCTATATATTTTTCAAGTCTTCCCCAATTTTACTTGAGCTTCCGCTTATAGGCTTTATTTATGGACAGATCATTTATAGCTCAGCTTGCTTATGTCGTCAATACAGTATCAAACCGTAAGCATTACTTAATGTAGGCTTATAGAGCTAGGTTAGTGCCCAATTATTGATGCGCATCGAACTTGAATCCACACTACTTTAAATTTAGTAACTAACGTGGCGAAGGGAGGTTCATCGTCAACCAATACAATCCCAAGTGTTCGAGTACGTTGACGAAGTTATCATAATGCAATGGCTTTTGGAGATAGCTGTTCGCGCCAAGGTCATAGCCTCGCGTAATATCGGAAGCTTCATCGGAAGACGAAAAGATAACAACCGGAATACGTTTGCTCGCAGCGTTAGCCCGAATTCGTTTTAAAACCTCGAAACCGCTGATATCAGGGAGCCCAATATCAAGTAATATCAAAGCGGGTTGTTCGGCACTATTGCTCGGTGCTTCACCAGACGTGCGGAACACATAGTCTAGAGCTGAAGTACCATCACGCATCACCTCAACATTACAGGTGGATTTTATATCCTTAAACCCATGTAATGCGAGCTCCACATCGTCCGCGTTGTCTTCCACGATAAGAATAGTATTATTTGGCATTACGTTTGCCTCTTGCTCCATAAGCTAAAATAAAATGTCGCGCCCTTGCTGACTTCAGCATCGAACCAGACTGCTCCTCCATGCCGAGTAATTATGCGCTGTACAGTAGCCAGCCCAATCCCGATACCATCAAAATCATTGGTATTGTGTAAACGCGTAAATGGCTTGAACAAGTGTTCGGACAGCTCCATATCAAACCCTACACCATTATCTCTCAAAAAGTATACACTAGCGCCATCTAAATTTGACATGACGCCAAATTCAATTCGCGCATTATCGGTTTGACGACTGTATTTCCAAGCATTCTCGATAAGGTTCGTCAACATGATATCAATCAATCTACGATCCGCTTCGATGTATAGATCATTTTGAATACGAAAATCGACGTACCTGTCGCTACCATTCTCAATTAAACGATTACAAATTTTTTCTGCCATCGTCGAAAAGCTTATACGCTCCAATGTTAATCGCGTATTCGTTGAGCGCGATAACTTGAGAAAACTATCGATCATGCCATTCATTTCAACCGTGCCCGCTTGAATACGGCTCAGGTAATGCATTCCTTTTTCGTCAAAGCTGGCACTATAAGCCTCATTCAAAATTCTACGAAAGCCCTCAATACGGCGAAGAGGCGCACGTAAATCATGAGAGACCGAGTAGCAAAATGAATTAAGTTCACTGTTTGCGGCTTCTAATTCAGAGGTACGCTGCATCACTCGCTGCTCAAGCTCAGCATTGAGTCTTTTGATCTCATCCTCGGCCGTTTGACGCGCGCGAATATCTTCCTCTAAAGCCAAATTCACATCACGCAAGTTTTGATACGCTTTAGTAAGCGTAGCGGCCATCGAGTTGTGATTATTGACAACTTGGTCCAACTCATCGGGAGATGCGTCTACTCGCCGATGTAGCTTTAATTCTGGGAAGGGATTTGAAAAATTCAATTTACTAACATGTTCGGAAATTCGCTCCAAATGACGCGTAACCAAACTGTGCACTAAATACAGTATAAACAAGGAAACCATGAAGGTTTTGAATCCCTGACTAAGCAGGATCACCACCGCCCTATCGTAAAGCCTGGCGTAAACCCCCTCCAATGAAACATCTACCCGAAGCTCTCCGAGCCTAACAGCTTCCATTCCCGCTGCTTCATGCAGAATAGGGTAAACACGAGAAATACGCGCATCGCCATTATTCTTTCTGCCTAAGGTAAGCAATAAGGGTTTTTGAATTTCGCTGTCGGTTTCAGCCAACTCTACCCATTGCACATCCGGAAACCGAAGGATACCCTCCAATTGTAGCTGCAACTGCTTGGTATCCATATTCCAGAAACTGGCTTGAATACTCTTCAGGTAACTTGTTTCAACTTCATCCAAGCGTTTTTCCAGAACATTCACATCACGTTTAAAATCGGTGTATAACTGAATTGCAGTTGCAACCAGTGTCACCACTGAACTGAACGTTAAAATAGATAGCAGTAACTTTGTCGCGATCCCGCGCCGTGAACGACGTCGAAGATAAAGAAAGGGCTCTTTATTCGATTCACTCTGGAGAACTTGTTTACCCTTTTTTACATTCATAATATTTTTATTTTTTACGCGCCTCATCCATTTTTACATTCACCACACTTACTGTCACCTATCTAAGGTCAACCATTGTGTAACTTTTAATACGAGCGTGGGAATAGTACGAATTCATATCCGGTAACGTTCAAAGACGTGCAAAGAATTTTTTCGCTATATAGGAGCTTGTCGTTCCACGCAAAAAATTAGAAATAATAATCCTTTTTAATTTTAGCGATCGTTCCATCTTTATGCATGTCACTGATTGCCTGGTTAAATAAAGGCATCAATTTTAAATTCGGCGAGCGTTTGGAGCACTGCAATAGCAGTGGCACATCTTCCAACACCAGATCATCACCTAGCAAGTCTGAATAGCCTTCTTGTGCGGCAAGATACCGAATCGTTGGAATCGCGCCAAATATCGCATCAAGCCGGTTATGGGATAGCTTGCGTAAACCAATTGAATAGTTTGTATCAAATTCTTTTTTCAAACTGGAATCATTATCAAATTTCGCACTAACATTACTCCCTCTAAGAACCGAAATAGTCAGCGGATTTAAATCATCATAAGAGCTTAAAACAAGACCTTTTCTAGCGATTACGCCAATAGCATGGTGCGAAAGTAGCTTGCCTTGTTCGGTCACTCGAGCGAGCTCAGCATTCGTAACGAGTATCGTACAGTCCTGTCTTCCAGACTCCAACTCTCTCTGAATTCTAGCGAAGGGCGTCAAGGTAATATTTATTTTATGCCCCGACCTTTTTTCAAATTCTCGTACAACCAGCGGGAATACGCCTTCTGGCTCACCGGTTTCTGGATTAATAGATGCCCAGGGCGAGACCTCAAGCGTTATAAAGTTAAGGTCTTCGGCAAAAACACCCTGTGCTATAAAAATACTAAGAAAAAAAACAAAAAATACGTTCTTCATATTCCCTCCTAAGTTTACTGTAGCATTTAAAATCTCTCTTTCATTCTAGCTGAATAGCTTTGCTTTGAACGCCCTCATTACATAAAAAACTTATGTTTAAAAATGCAGTTCTACACCCTCCAGAGCCAAGAACAAGTAAATGAAGCCAAAATAACTGTTCAGGCGACATGCCCGTAAGACAACTCAAGATTTGATCAAAAAACAGCCGTAATGGCATGCGAATTGCTATGAGTGATTTGTATTTGCCCATAAAAGTCTGTCTATGTAAGTTTATTCGACGCGTGACTTTTATTGGCTATCGGCATTTTTAACGATGTATTTTAAAAGGTCTTTTGACCAAAACACAGTTCAACCGAGGAGAAAAAAGTAGATGTACGCACGAACAATTATAATTGTAGGTGATAAATTCGCGCAGTTCGCAGAAGAAAAAGACGCTTTAACTATTTCGCAACTACGCACAATGCTTAAGCAAGACAGTCTAGCGATGTCAAAACTTTCGCAAATCACCTTAGTCCCGGGCCAAGGAATAGGCGACACTGACGCAGCAAAATTAATGGATGAAGCAAGCAATTCCACTAACCGTCAGCACTTTGATTTTAGCTTATGGCATAACCGTCCTAAACGCGCTGAAAGTAATTTATCCCACAAAAGCAACCCTGAAAACACGTTAATATCTGTCCCTCAGTGTCTCTATGAAGATTGCTACAAAATGCAGTTAATGGTAGATGAAAACTGCGAGCAGATGAGTGATCACCAATCTGGGCAGCACGTCCAAGGCATGGTTTTATTTGAAGCAGCTCGTCAGTCTCTACTTGTGGTTACTGAGGCATTTTATATCACCGACTCAGCGACGAAATATGCTTTTGTTTTTAATAAAATGGGTGTGCACTATAACCAATTCGCCTTTCCATTCGATGCAGAGCTTATCTATGAGATACGAGAAAAAAATACTCGCAAAAAAACACGAATGAGTTTCACAGTAGATATTAGAATCGAACAATGTGGTGTCACAACCGCTTCGTTCGATGCTGAGTTTTCAGTATTTAGGAACGAGGTAATATCTAGTCGTGAAAAAACGCTTGCTGGCGAAGCACTCGATACACACATTACCAATACGACACAACAACGTGTTGGGCTAATCGTAAATGGATAATAATTCACCGCAAGTATCAGAAAGCCTGACCTATGCCTTTTTCGACGTGGACGACACCTTGATCTCCGTTAAAAGTATGTTTGGGTTTCAGGACCACTGGTTTAGTCAACATCCTGATGACGATGAAGTAGAACGCTTCAACAAAGACATGCAGCGCCGGCACGAGAAAGGAATCTCATGGGAGTTTCTTAACCAGCTCTACTATTCCCACTTCGAAGGTCGTGATGTCAACGACGTTATGGCTTGTGGGAAGGCGTGGTTTGAGGAGCAAGAGCGAAGTAATGCTCGCTTCTACTTTACTGCGATCGTTGATGTATTAAAGCGTCACCAAGAAGACGGCTGTGAGCCCGTATTTGTTTCAGGCTCTTTCCCTGCGGTTCTTAACCCAATCGCTAAACGTCTTGGTGTTAATACAATACTGTCTATCAATATGGAGACCCAAGGAAATCGCTATACAGGAAAGATTTTACCACCTCAAACAATTGGCACAGGAAAAGCTGAAGCTATTCTCAATTTTCTGAATGAGGTTGGAGGGAAACCCGAACATTGTTATGCCTATGGCGATGACATATCGGACTTGCCCATGCTGAATACCGTGGGCCACCCGCATGTCATTAGCGGAGGGCGATCATTAGTGGAGCAGACTAAAGACTTTGGCTGGCCGGTTCTTGCACCGTACTAATAAAACAGTGGTGTTTTCATAGCGGCGGGCAAAATTTGTTAAATCTAGTCGGGATCAATACAGATCACCCTGCCGACTTTTCATTCATTAACTCTTGATGTGCCCACGGAAAATACTCTTCTATGGGTTTTGGTTTACCGTATAGATACCCTTGTACCAAATCACAGGACGATGCCTTTAAAAAAGCCATTTGCTCTTCTTCTTCCACGCCTTCTCCAATTACAGTTAGACCTAGATTGTGTGCCATTTTAATTATCGTTTCGACTAGTCGAGCTGAACTATCACTGGATAACAAATTGTGAATAAAGCTACGATCAATTTTTAAGGTGTTAAAAGGATACTTATGTAAATAACTTAATGCCGAATAACCTGTACCAAAATCATCAATAGACAAACTAAATCCTGATTCTGAAAGCGCCAGTATATTTTGCTTTGTTATCATTTGGTCTTCAACCAAGACACTCTCGGTAATTTCCAACTCTAACTGCGAAGGTTTAAGGTGGTGTTTTTTTATTTGCTGGTCGACAAAACGGGTGAAATCGTCGGCATTTAACTGTTTAGGCGATACGTTTATCGCGAGCCTTAAATTTAACAATGTACTCCTAGTAATGCGCGCCAAATCCTCACAGGCAGTCTCTATTACCCACTTCCCAATATCAACAATAAGCCCCATATCTTCTGCTATGGGAATAAATTCAGCCGGAGGGAAGTAGCTTCCATCAGGTTGACGCCAACGTAGCAGCGCCTCATAAGCGATGGGTATTTTTGATTTAATATCAATAACAGGCTGATAATGCAAACTAAGTTCATTATTCTTTAGAACATCTCTTAGACGACCCTCTAAAATAACGCGTTCTTTTAATTTTCTATTAATTTCTTCAGTAAAACATTGATATTGGTTTCTACCCAAGTCTTTGGCCTTATACATGGCCAAATCGGAATTGCGTAATAACTCTTGATGACTTGTCCCGTCTCTTGGAAAAATAGCTATTCCCACACTTGAGGTAACAAAGTGACTATGCCCACGAATTAAAAACGGTGATGAAAATAATTCTACAACCCGTTCAGCAACCTTTTCACAGACTCGCATGTTTTCTATATCCGGCAGTATGATGACAAACTCGTCACCACCCATACGCGCTAAAGTATCGCCTTTACGTATGCAACATGCCAAGCGCGATACGGCTTGAATTAACAGCTCGTCACCAACACTATGACCGAGGGTATCGTTGATTTTCTTGAAATGATCCAAATCTATGCAAAGTATCGCCCCGACGCCATTGTTTAACATGGCGAGATTTACACCTTCCTCTAGTCGCTCGACCATGAGCGCGCGATTAGCCAAACCGGTTAAGTCGTCATAGTGTGCCTTGCGAAGTAATTGGGCTTCATAACTACGACGAACCGTGATGTCCTCCTTTACAACAATAAAATGAGTCGTTGCGCCTGAATCATCGACCAAAGGGGATATATTCACAAATTCCCAAAAAATCTGGCTGTTTGAACGTACACTACAAAGCTCACCTTTCCAAGATTCGCCTTCGTTCATAGTACTCCAGGCTTCAGCAAACAACGCTTCGCTTTCTTTTTTGTAGAGTGAAAAATCTAAGTTTTTACCCACCGCATCTTGGGTGATGTAACCGCTAAGGCGTTCAAATTGAGGGTTAACATAGGTAATTACACCGTGTACATCTGTGATCACCACAGACACTGGGCTTTGCTCGACTGTTGACGACAGGATACGTACGCGCTCTTCAGCGCGCTTACGCTCAGAGCGTTCGACAGTTTCACGTAGTTCTCGCTCAATTGCTGGGATTAATCGAGCAAGGTCATCCTTATTTAAAAAGTCGTGAGCACCGCACCTAAGCAGTGTCACCGCTTCCACTGCGCCAACGACGCCAGAAAGAATGATAAAAGGTAGGTCTTTTCCACTTTCGAGCAGACACGTTAAAGCTTGCTCTGCAGTGAATCGTGGCATACGGTAATCGCAAATTACAACATCCCATTTTTCGTCAGTTAAGGCTGACTGCATCCCAGATGGTGTATCCACTCGCCGAGCTACGGGGGCATATCCCCCACGAATCAATTCGTTTACGGTGAGCTCTACATCATCTTCGGAATCTTCTGCAAAAAGCACCCTCAATGATTTACTCATGAAACCGAGCACCTTATAAATAATCTATTCTTACTAGATTAGCCTTTACTCAATATTTGTGCAAACAGACCACGCCTTCCCTATTCGTTATGTACTTACCCATAGAGTTAATAACACTACATTTACGTGTATATTCAAAACCCATTGCCTATGGATAGTAGTACCTTATTAATTACACTTGGAAAAGTCGACTTAATACGTTCATCAAGAGCGCGCAGATATCCACATATAATTCTTTGAGCTTGATGAACAACGGACTTCAGAGGCATACATATCCGATATGTCAAAATACCCAAGAGAGTTATTGATTTGTATTTAATAACAATAAGGACATAATTTGACTTCACTCGATACTCTAAAAGTCATATGACCCTCGGCACTTATAATTGTGACCTACGATCAATTAGCCTAAACACTGAATTCACCACCTAACGAGAAACCCCATGATTCAGATGTTTCGAGAGCAAAAGCTCACCCTTATCTACCTGGCCTCCACATTGTTCGCGATATCCCTTGCGACGCAGCTCTCCTATCGGCTTGATATCGCGCTGATTGTCCTGCTTGGCGTGATCAGTCCTATGCTACTAGCCCTTTTTACGAAAAACGCTGGCAGGGTGTGAAGACATTTTTGAGACACCCTGAAGGTTTCAATTTCAACGTCCTGGCAAGTGCCTGCGCCCTGCTACTGCCCTTTGCCTTGATGATGCTTAGCATTGGCCTCGACCGCGGTGAATGGCCGCTGCCTAATTTCAGTATTATGTTGGGCAAACTGCCTATATTGCTCATATTGATGACCGGTGAAGAATACGGCTGGCGTCGCTATGCGTTTGCTAGACTGTCTAAAAGCAGTAGCTTTATGATGTCGGCCTTGGTCGTTGCTGTAATATGGGTATTTTGGCACTATCCTGGCTACCTCATTGGCATGGGTACACCCGAGAAGATGTCATTCTGGTTGTTTAGTTTAATGGTGATTCCAGCAAGTATTTTGATGGCATTTCTCTACCGCTGGACCAAGAACATTTACCTGGTAATTCTAGCGCATGTTTCCTCTAATATGGCCTTCAATACCTTGCAGTTTCTACCAGAAGTTACTGGCGACAGCACTGCATTTATCATCTACACAGGTATTTTATGGTTATTAGCATCGCCCCTTATACTCAACAAAAAACTCTGGTCGTAACACTATGAGTAGCACTATGAGTAGCACTATGAGTAACACTTCGTCTCATATCTCTCACTGGGCGAAGCTGACTATGGCCGGACTAGCTCTTGGTGGCAGCTATTTTGTCTTTGAGGGTTTAAAAGCGTCTGGCCAGTGGTGGCTGTTAATACTACTGTTCATATTTATTTCCCTCTCTACCCTGCTGGGCATTCAAAGAATACATCAATGGCAGCAAGGTGTGCTGGGGGCTCTTTTTCTGATTTGCTTTGTGATGACATTGTTTATTCACCAACACATAACGATGTTCTATGTTGTCGTTTGTCTGCTAGCCATCGAAACGCTCAGCAAGAGAACGGCAATAATGTGGGTTAGTCTCTGTGTGTTAGCGGTATTTGTTAGCGAGCTCGAAACGACTGAACTGGTAAACCTGCAAGATGCTTTCGTCAACAGCTTTCTAACATTGTTCCTCAGTGGTTTTGCTTTTCTAAAACTGGAAGCCGAAAAAAGTAGAAACAAAACTCGGCAGCTATTGCATGAACTTGAAGATAAAAACCAGCAACTGGCGCGCTATGCCGCTGAACAAGAACAACAATCTCGACTAGAAGAACGACAACACCTTTCGCGTGAACTGCACGACACATTGGGCCACAAACTCACAACCTCTATTGTGCAACTGGAAGCGGCAGAACGATTCGTTGACCAAAATCCTGAGCGCGTAAAAAAGATACTTAAAACACTGCGTAATTTATTGAAAGAAGGCCTAAATGAAACCCGCAATATTGTTCGCCTGCTGGACATAAACGAAACAGCTGGGCAATCCCTTACCGACGTTATCACACCACTTGTGAATAACTTTCAAGCAGCAACAGGCCTGTCAGTGTCACTACGAATAGACTCTGACGACACCTTGATTGCCGCGCACTACAAACAGCACCTTTTGCGTATCGTGCAGGAAGCCCTTACCAATATTAGTCGCCAGGCAGAAGCAACTAACGTGTACATAAAACTCAGTGTTAACGATGTTATTACACTGTTAATCGATGACAACGGTGTACGTCTAAAGGATCACCATGGCGATTCACTGCCATCGGTAAAGTCTATTGAAAGCCGAGTGGCCGAGCTACACGGCAAACTTACTTTTGTTCGCGATGGTGCGCTAACAAAACTGGGTATTGATATCCCTTTACAACCCACAGGAGCTGACAGTGCCCATTAACGTGATGCTAGTCGATGACCAGCAATTGATGCGCGACGGCATCAAAATGCTACTCGAACTCGAAGACGATATCCAACTCATTGCTGAAGCCAGTAACGGTCGCGAGGCGGTAAACATCTACGGGCAACAAATACCCGACGTGGTACTTATGGACATTGAAATGCCGGAAATGCCGGAAATGAATGGTATTGAAGCGACGAAAAAAATTAAAACTCTTGTTCCTGAAGCGCGGATACTGATTTTAACCACTTTTGGGCAGGAAAATTATGTGCGCAATGCGCTGCTTGCTGGTGCTCAGGGCTTTCTTCTAAAGGCGGTTTCAGGGAAAGAACTGGCTGAAGGCATTCGCAAAGTACACAAGGGCGAATCTGTTCTTGATAGTCAATCAACGGAAATACTACTCGACAGTTACCGAACGTTGGCGCAGGTAAAAGTACCTAAGGGAAAACCACTACTAAATGTAAGAGAAGTGCAAATACTTAAATTAATTGCCGAGCAACGCAGTAATCGCGAAATCGCCATCAAGCTTCAACTAGCCGAAGGCACGGTAAAAAATTACATCAGCCAAACGCTTGAAAAGCTAAACGTGCGGGACAGAAATAAAGCGGTTAGTGTTGCGAAAGAAAAAGGGCTAATGGAGTAATGAAGTAATGTTGCGTTTCCCAGGGTATATGGGCCAATGAGATCAGAGTCATTGATTTTGCGCGCCATCGATGATTAAGCAAAGCCTTAGTTAGCAACGATTAAGACTTTTTTTATGCTGATAAGCCCTTCATCCTGCTAACTTTTGTACAGTGTTTAGCTCAACATATAAAGATGTGTATTAATCTGTCACTTACCGGGTTTTTTGCGAGTGCATATACTTATTGTTATTTTACTCTGCTATTTCTTCCTGTAGTTTATTCTCGTCGTTATTTGAATATCATCAAGAACGAGGGTCTCAGGAAGGCCTATTGGCGAAACTAGATTCACGAGTTCGAATGGATTACATTCTCGCAAAGACACAAGCAGGAAATCATACGCACTTGCTATGTGCAGTTATGGCACGCAAGCTCAATCGAGAATTGCAAATAACAACTAAAAAAGGACTCGTAAGACCCATGCAAAGCGAGCGGATTTTAGGTTAATTGCCTCACCCGCTGACAATGGCTTACACAAAGTGCTTGGCTTTCAACTGTCATGCAAGGCTCATATGGTGATCTTTGCGGCATCAACATTGATGAGATTACTAAGTGACTTGTTGCGTGATGGCACCGACACATATAGATGTATATGGCTAGAATTTGTGTGCATATACCACTATAATCACCTGTATTAATAGCCAGTGGTGAGCAGCATGATCAAAGACCTAACGAAGACCAGCTTACCTACCGCGGGATTTGGCGGCTCGTACGACGACTATTTAACCCCGCCTTTAGATTTGAACGCATTACTTGTGTCAAAACCTGCGGCCACTGTCTTTATGCGTGTGCATGGCGACGATATGGCGGGTGCCGGAATAACAGACGACGACATATTGGTACTCGACAGATCAATCACGCCTACCAATGGTCAAATCGTTATTGCCGTAGTTGATGGTCAATTCTTGGTTCGGCATTTTGTGCTTACCCAAAACGGCGTGGAGCTTCACCAGTCTGCCAACCAAGACCCCTTAATATTTACGGAAGGCATAGAAATACTGGGCGTGGTCACATCGTCTATTAAGCGCTTTGTAAACGTATTATGAGTGTCATCGCACTGATTGACGCCAATAACTTTTTTTGCACCGCTCACGCAGCCTACGACCTAGCACTTAGAGATAAGCCCCTCGTCATTGCAGGCAGTAATGATGGAATGATCATCGCACGAAGTGCTGAGGCAAAAGCGCTGGGCATCAAAATGGCTGAACCGTATTTTAAAGTTAAACACTTAGAGCGTACTCACGGTTTAATCTCTAGGTCGGCTAACTATGCGCTGATAACAGATCTGAGCCAACGCGTATCCGATGTGTTAGATGAACTAGTACCGCTTGCGTCGAAGTACAGCATTGATGAAAGCTTTCTTCTGTATGATGGTTTGGAACACAAAGACCTTACGGCCTATTCACAAATGATCCGTCAATCCGTTTTGCAATGGACCGGCGTGAAGTGTTGTGTTGGTATTGCGGCAAATAAGACTCTAGCAAAAGCGGCGAACAACGGCGCAAAGAAATACCCGGCCTGCAATGGTGTAGTTGATCTGTATAGCGACCCACTAAGACGCGAAAAGTTATTGGCCATTACACCCGTTGGCGACATTTGGGGAGTGGGCAAAGTCGGTGCCGCAAAGTTAAATATGAGCGGCATTGTTACGGCCTTGGACTTAGCCCTTATTGAGCCCGACAAAGTTAAAAAAAACTTTGGGGTAGGCCTATATCGTACAGGGCTGGAGTTGCGTGGCGAGCAAGTATTCCCCTTCGAAGAAGATGCAACAACTAACAAATCTGTTATTGCATCGCGAAGCTTAGGTCGCTCAATTCTGGACCCTGACACACTCAAGGCGTCGATCAGTCATCACATTGAACGGGCCGTACGAAAGTTGAGGGCACAAGATTCTGTCGCAGCACAACTAAGCGTTACGATACAAACAAATATGTTTAAATCAGACGGCCCTCGCTATTCTAAAACGAGTAGCCGCACAATAGCCGTACCTACTTCAGACTTTAGAGTGCTTGGTGCCTTGGCTAACGAAATATTTAGTGAGGTATTTCGGCAAGGTTACGAATATACAAAAACGGGTATTGCGATCAATAAGATCATTCCGCGAAACGAGGTTCAACCTGACTTATTTTCAGAACCGACGGATGAAGTCGAAAAAAAAGAACAATTAATGGGCGCCATCGATACTATTAATCAAAAGTATGGAGTAGGAACATTAACCAGCGCGGCGCAAAAAAGAGGCGAAAGCTGGCAGCCGAAATCCGAAAACAAAACTCCGAGTTACACGACCAAATGGAGTGACATCCCTGTTGCTCATGCTTGAAGTATTCTAGTTATGAATATGTGGATTGTGTGCATTGCCGAGTTAGGTTTCGCTGCGCATGTCTTGCATAAACGTATTGTGGGTTTCTCGAGGGAATAGCCACAATGCATCACCGTATTTTTTCACCGGCAGTAGGCTCTCCACATAACTTAAAATTCACTTGTCAGGCGCATATAGTATACGCCTCCGGCGATACCCATCGGTGCATGCTCTGGATATTTGGAGCCGGTAACGGCGCTATAGGGGTTTTTATCAGGGAAATTATTAAACAGATTTTTAACACCCAAGGCCAAGGTCAACTGACCACCTCGGGCTGAACGCTTGTCGCTATCGCTAAGGCCAATGCTATTTCTGAAACTAAAGGCCACTTCTGCATCCAATGTTATTTCAGCCGAAGGCTCAAATGCCAAATCTATACTGCCCACGTGTGCCATCCAGTAAGTATCATAGTAATTCGCTCGCAGTAAAGACCGCCAAGCACCACTGCGGTGACTCCAGGAAATGTTTCCTCTGTGTTGCGGTAGGCTATCTTCGATCTGACGGATACGTAATAAATCTAAGGTCATTGGGTTAAAATGCGTAACTTTAGTGGTGTTGTAATTGTAGGTGAGATTAAAGGTAGAGCGCCCGCCCAGCAGCTCTTTTGGAAAGCTGGCGACAACATCGAGACCACGGGTGGAGCTTTTGAAATCGTTGATGTGAAAACGGAAAGAACGCAAGCTCGATGCGCCAGCGAATCCAGCTTCTTCTAGGTCTTGAGCTTGCTGAGCCGTTAGGGCTATATCCGCTGACTGGGTGATGCGGTCGCTCATATCTATTTGATAAGTATCAACAGTCAAACTCACATCGCCAAGGTAAAATACGGCGCCCAAAGTGTAGTTTTTGGATTCTTCAGGCTTCAGTTCTTCGCCGCCATATTCACCAGCAATTGCGGTAGTGGGCGCAATAGTGCCGGGGTATACCAATACGCCATCAGCAAGTAAAGTCGTAATATTACTAATATTTACTTGCCCCGGCGTTGGGGCTCGAAAACCGGTAGAGTGGCTGGCGCGTAGGCTAAAATACGGCTTAAGCCACCATAATGCAGACAACTTGTAGTTAGTGGTGGAGCCAAAGCTCTCGTAGTCTTCCCAGCGCAGCCGATAACAAAAATTTACGGTCCCATTGCGCCTCATAGTCGCCGTACAAAGCAACATTAGATCGACTCCATTTGCCAAGCACATCGGGACTAAAACCGGAAAAACCATTGGCGCCAATACTAAAACCTTGATCAGCAAATGGGACTGGCTGCCAAGAAGCTTGGTCGCCAGCCTTGACCTGAAATTGTTCTTCACGCCACTCCCCTCCCACCGCAAAGTTTTGTCGAATCTTGCTGTCCAAGGAATACGCGAAGTCGGCGTTAATATTTTTTTCTTCTTGCACATATATGCCAGAGGTAAACTCGCTCGGACTGTCCGGGCCTAGCGAGGCATTAAGGGTATTGTGAATATAGAACTCGGCCTCATTTCGCCCCCCGCCCGTACTTAGATCCCAACGAAGGCCGCTCTCCAATGTTCCACGAATACCGGTGAAAACTGAAAAGTCATTAAGCTTGCTTCCAAAGCGTGGGGTAAAACCACCGGGATATACTTCATTAAAAACAAAACAATTGGAATCACTTTGCACCACCGTTAGTCCAACTGCATCACGTACGTCCAATCCGCCGTTGTTATTTATGTCGGTTTGTGGGCAGTTGCCATTCAGTCCGTTGGATGTAGTATCAGCAACAAGTCGATCGTAACGGCGAGCCCAGGGCTGCGCACCGATATCGCTACGAATAGTCCCATCGCTGCCAATTATTTGCTCTCGGCTTATTGTATTATTTTCTGCGTCGACCAAAAAAGGTATCTCGTTACCGTTGGCATCAGGCTCTGCCCCCGCTAAAATTAGCGGCACACCAAATACGCCGCCACGGGTGTTCGGATTACGAAAACTAAAGCCGGTTTCTACTTGACGCACGACGTAGTTTGCAAAGGCATACCACTGGCTGCTGGCAGACACGTCCAGCCCCATATTAACGAAAGATGTAAAGTCCTTGGGCACATCTTGCGAACCCCAAGCTTGCGCAGGGTTTGCAACAGCACTGTTACCATTGGCGACAAGTTCGGCCGCATCATCTCGCTGCACCGAACGTTGATAGGCGTCCGCCTGGCCGTACTGTAAAGTTAAATTAACAAAACCATTCGCCGTTAATGGAAGCCCAACATTACCCGATATCTGTACAGCGTCGCCGTCACCCTGGTAGGTCTCTGAAAATTTAACGTCGACAGAGCAGCCTTCGCTATCATCTTTCAATATAAAATTCATTACACCAGCAATTGCGTTCGAGCCATATTGAGCGGCGGCACCATCACGTAATACTTCAAGTTGGCGCACGGCCGCTACGGGAATCATGCCTACATCCACTCCCTGGGCGCCATCTGAAACGCCTGCACCGATAAAGGAAATGACGGCGGCCCGGTGGCGACGCTTACCATTTACCATCACCAGTGTGGCGTCGGATGGCAAACCGCGAAGACTCGTTGGGCGCACTAAACTGGCCGCGTTGCCGGTGGCTCTTACGCTATACGAAGGAATTACTGTGGCGATCAGATCAGGCATATCACCGTGAGCCTGCTGTGCAAGACTCGCCGACGATATAATGTCCACCGGCGAGGGTGAGTCACCTGGCGGCCTGCCCAGGTTACGCAAACCAGTAACAATGATTTCCTCTATGCTGTTGTTGCTGTTGCTGTTGCTGTTGCTGTTGCTAGTATCTGCCCAGATAAAGGGCGAGGCAAATATACATGCAACAATACTAGTAAAAGCCGCGATACAAAAAAATACGAATGCGTAATTTTTTTTGTTTGTCATGACAGTTTCAGCTTTTGACATTTTGATAAAACGACGCGATACACTTTAAAGGCACATATGAAGTAGCGGTTTATCTTAATTGTGATCGATGGGTATTTAATAAAATTACGCTTCTGATCATCTGCCTGAAATCTTTAGAAAGCAAGGATATCTAGTAGAAAAACACAGCATGACGTATACATATCAAATATATGATATTAACGTCTAAAATGCCTGCTATGCTCTATGCTATCCTCTGTGTTTTCACTTAGCACAATAACTAGAATAATATGCTTACATCGTCTGCTGCTAGCGTCAACTTATCCAATACTTAAAACACTATTTTTAGTAGTTTAAACAACCAGGTGAGTGATAAATGGGATTTATTGTTACATTTGCTATAGCTACATTTACGATAGTTAC